>CAZXYL010000279.1:0-2988 GCA_964644915.1 uncultured Geminicoccaceae bacterium | reverse complement strand
TGGTCGCGCTGGAGGCCGAGGGCGCCGCGATGCAGGCCGAGGTGGACCAGGCGGTGAGCGCGCTCGCTGACGCCACCGCCGAGCGAGAAGCGGCCGAGGAGCGGCTGAGCGAGGCCCGCGCGGCCGAGCAGGAGCTCCGGACCGCGCTCGAGCGGGCACGCACCGAAGCCGAGGCGCTGGCCGAGATCGACCACGACGGCGCCGGATTCCCGGCAGTGCTCGACCAGCTAGAGGTGCGGGAGGGCTACGCGGACGCGCTCGCGGCGGCGCTGGGCGACGATTTGCTCGCGAGCCTCGATCCGGCGGCGCCCGCGCACTGGCTGGCGCTCGCCGGCACGGGGGCGCAGGCGCTGCTGCCCGTGGGCTGCGCGCCGCTCTCGAGCTTCGTGCGCGCGCCGGCAGCGCTCGCCGGGCGTCTCGCGCAGGTCGGCGTGGTCGAGGCGGCCGCAGCGGCAGCGCTCCAGGAGGCGCTCGCCCAGGGCCAGCGGCTGGTGAGCCCGAATGGCGGGCTCTGGCGCTGGGACGGGCTGGTGCGCCAGCCGGATGCCAGCCGGCGCGCCGCCGCGCGCGTCCACCAGCAGGGTCGCCGGCGCGCCCTCGAGGAGCAGATCAGCAGCTTCGAGCATGCGCTTTCCGCCCGTCGCGAGGCGGTGCGGGAGGCCGAAGGCGAGGCCGCGACGAAGGCCGAAGCTTGCGCGCAGGCCGACGCGCTGCACCGGGCCGAGGCGGCGCGGCTGGCGCAGGCGCGCGAGACGCTGAGCGGCAAGCGCGCGGCCGCAGCCGCCCTCGCCGCCGAGCTTTCGGCCCTGGCCGAGGAGGCCGGGAGCCTTGCCGAGCAGCGGCAGGAGCTCGAGCAGGCGCACGACGGCCTGACGCGCCAGGGCGGCGAGCTGGTGGCGCCGGACGACGCGGCGGGCGAGCAGCTCGCGGCCGAGCTGGGCGCGGCCGAGGCAGAATGCGAGGTGCTGGCCCGTGAGGATGCCGATGCCGGTCGGGCGCAGGCCGACGCGCGCACGGCGGCCGCGCAGGCCCGCGAGCGGATCGCCGGGGCGCAGGCCGAGCTGGAGCGGCAGAGCGCGCGCGCGCGGGTGGTCGCGGCGGAGCGTCGGGAGCAGGCACAGGAGCGTGCCCGCCTCGAGGCGGCACAGGCCCGGCTCGCTGCCGAGCGCGAAGCCCTGACCCGGGCGGAGGCGGATCGCAGGGCGGCAGCTGCGGAGGCCGCAAAGGAGCTGGACGCCGCCGGGGCGGCCTATGCCGCCGCCGAGACGGCCTCGTCGGCGGCGCGGGCGGCGCTCGCCGAGGCCGCCGCCCTGCTCGCGCGCCTGCACGATCACAGGGCGCAGGCGGAAACCCGCCTGCAGGCGCTGAGCGACGAGCTGACACTCTGGCAGGAGCGCGCCCGCGCTGCCGAAGCCCGGGTGCACGAGCTTCTCGAGCGCGAAGCGGCGCTGCGGGCCGAGCTCGCCACGTTGCCGGAGCAGGCCGGCGCCACCGGCCCGGCCGAGGACCAGCTTCAGGCCGCGCTGAGCGAGCTCGGGCAGCGACAGGAGCGGCTGCGCACGGAGCGGGAGACGGCCGAAGCCAGGCTCGCCGAGGCCGACGCCGCGCTCGCCCGCGCCGAGCAGGAGCGGGCCGAGGCCCGCGAGGCGGGCGCCCGGCTCGAAGCGCAGCTCGAACGCGCGCTGGCCGAGCACGACGCCGCGGAAGTCGCCTGGCGCACCCGCGCCGGCGGCACCGCCGTGGAGCCGCCGCCCGAGACGCCGAGCGCCGAGGAGCTGGCCCAGCTCGAGGAGCGCCTCGCCAGGGCCGCGGCGGCGCGCGAGCGCCTGGGTCCGGTCAACCTGCACGCGGTCGACGAGGCGGCCGAGGTCGAGCTGCGCTGCCAGACCTTGGAGACCGAGCGTGACGAGCTGACCGGGGCGATCGAGCGGCTGCGCCGCGCGATCACGGCCCTCAATCGCGAGGGTCGCGAGCGACTGCGCGCCGCGTTCGTGGAAGTGGAGCGCCATTTCGAGGCGCTGTTCGTGCGCCTGTTCGGCGGCGGGCAGGCCCGGCTCTCGCTCACCGATCTCGACGATCCTCTGGCCGCCGGGCTGGAGCTCGCGGCAAGCCCGCCCGGCAAGAAGCTGCAGTCGGTCAGCCTGCTCTCGGGCGGCGAGAAGGCGCTCACGGCGCTCGCCCTTCTGTTCGCGGTCTTCCTCACCCGACCCTCGCCGCTCTGCGTCCTCGACGAGATCGACGCGCCGCTGGACGACGCCAACGTCGACCGGCTGGTCGGCCTGCTCGAGGAGGTCGCGCAGGGCACGCAGACCCGGTTCATCGTCATCACCCATCATCCGGTGACCATGGCGCGCATGCATCGCCTCTATGGCGTGACCATGCTGGAGCGCGGCGTCTCGCAGCTCGTCTCGGTCGACCTGGAGGCCGCCGTGGCACTGCGCGCGACCGCCTGAGGCGTCCTCTCGCATTTCGGAACGGCGCGCTGGTAGGAATCGTTCTCGGCATAGCCCTTTGCGAGCGGCCGGGAGGAATTCGATGGCTGAGAAGGCCAAGGACACCAAGCCGAGACAGACCAGGAACAAGCCCGCCGCGGCACCGGCGCAGGCGCCCGCGAGCGAGCGGCCTCACGACGAGGCCGAACCGGAGCTGTACGATCGGGTTCAGCAGCGCGCCTATCAGATCTGGGAAAGCGAGGGACGACCGGACGGGCGCGAGGAGGAGCACTGGCAGCGGGCCGAGCGCGAGATCCTGCAGGAGATCGGCGGCACGTCGTCTGGCGCGACCCGCTCGAAGCGGAGGACCACCACGAGCCGAACTTGAGGCCGGCACCCACCGGGCGCGGGCCCTTTGCGGCGCCGCGGGACAGCAGCTTGACAGGTCACGCCCGCCAATTATGTTGGCCGCGCCTTCGGCCGGGGGGGCCGCGCGTCCCGGTGAGCCGGCGGCGAGCGACCGGGCGAGCGCGGGATGGCGCCTGAGCAGGACAAG
>CAZXYL010000278.1:0-3544 GCA_964644915.1 uncultured Geminicoccaceae bacterium | reverse complement strand
GACCTTTTAATGACTTTTTTTTCTAGCGCAGCGGTTTCGAGTGGGCTTATTTTACTGGTCGTAGTCCCATCCCGAGCGACATTCACGCGAAACGGGAGTCGTCTCGTCATGTCGTGGAGTCACACCAACGATGAACCAGGTCGCTAGCAAAGTTCCGAATCGAGGTGTCGGCGGTCGCAGCCGGGCCCTCGATGTCGACCGCTACGTCAGCTTGCGGATCCGTCAGCGACGGATCATGCTCGGCCTGACGCAGCAGCAGATGGCCGAGCTGATCGGCGTCACGTATCAGCAGGCGCACAAGTACGAAACCGGCATCAACCGGATCTCGGCCGGCCGGCTGTACCAGATCGCGCGCGCGCTCGGCGTCGAGATCAGCTACTTCTTCGAGGACGTCGATCCCGAGCGCAGTGGCGTCGCGCGCACCCAGGAGCTCATGCCCCAGCAGCGCATGCTGCTCGAGCTTGCGCGCAATTTCGCGTCGGTCAAGAACCGTAAGCATCAGGAGGCGCTCTGCCATCTCGCCCGCGTGCTGAGCGACGGCGAGCACCGGCGCTAACCCTGCCCCACCCCGCCGCCGGTCTGTCGTGCCGGCGCGGACGCGAGCCTGTGCGCGTGCCGCGTCGTTTCCGGCAGCCGGTAGCGGCGGGTGCATGCGAGCGCCAGCGCCACGGCCGACGCCAGGCTCACCCGGTGCCCGGTTGACACGAACACGGGCTTGACGTCGGCGCGCGTCCGCAACGCGGCGCCGATCGGCTCGCCGCGGTCGGTGAGTGGCGTCCACGCGCCGCGCCGGTTGGCCGGCGGATCGAACGCACCGATGAGGCGCGACTTGGCCACGCCGATCGAGGGCACGTCGAGGAGCCAGCCGAGATGCGAGGCGAGGCCGAAGCGCCGCGGGTGCGCGAGGCCCTGGCCGTCGCAGACCAGGAGCTCGGGCGTGCGCGCGAGGCGCGCCACCGCCTCGACCGCGGCCGGGATCTCCCGGAACGACAGGAGCCCCGGGACGTAGGGGAAGTCGGTCGGGCGGCGGACCACGACGTGCTCCAGCAGCCCGAGCTCGGGCAGACTGAGCACGATTACGGCCGCCCGCGTCGTGCGCCCCTGATCCTCGAAGCCGATGTCGACGCCGGCCACCAGATCCAGCCGGTTGAACCGGTCGGTGCGCACGACCTGATCCGCGAGCTCGGTCTGCAGCGCCCGCGCCTCGGCCGGGGTCAGATCCCAGCGGTGCGTGTGCACCGGCGTCAACGGCAAGGGCGGCGCTCCCGGGCGAGACCGATGATGCGCAGGGTCTCCGACCACAGCCCGAGGGCGGGCAGCTGATCGAGCGTGAACCAGCGCGCGTCCGCCGCGTCGTCGCCCGGGACGAGCGCCGAGCTCGCGGCTTCGGCCGTGAAGTCGATCAGCGTGTAGTGATAGCGGACGCGTCCCCGATCGTCCCGCTCGATGAGGTCCACGGTCGTGACGATCTCGCCGACCTCGACCTCGAGGCCCGTCTCCTCGCGGATCTCGCGCCGGGCCGCCTCGGCGACCGTCTCGCCGAGCTGCTGCGCGCCCCCCGGAAGGCTCCACTGGCCCTGGCGGGGCGGGCGCCCGCGCCGGACCAGCAGGACCCGATCACCGTCCCAGACGACCGTGCCGACGCCGATCACGGGGTATTGCGGGTACTCGCGGGTCACCGGGCCGGGGCACCGATCAGAGGAACAGCGTGAGGACGCCGGTGTAGGCGTAGAGACGGTTGTGGAAGATCTCGCCATTGGCGAAGAACCCGGCCAGGGGCACGGGGCCCAGCGCGTCCTCGATGATCCGCAGCTCGGCCGAATCGGGCCCGAACAGGTTCGGCCCGCGCGCGATGCAGACGTGGTAGAGCGCGCCGCGGACCGGACGGCCCTCGGTGCGCGCGCGCAGGTCGCCCAGCATGCGACGCAGGTCGGCCTGCGCCGCGGCGCCGTCCCGGCGGACGAACATCACCTTGTCGCCGCGGCGGAGCGATGCACCGACCGCGATCGCCTGCTGCTGCATGTTGAGACCGATCAGGTTGCGCACCAGATAATCGGCCCGGTCGCTGCCCTGCACCGGCAGGGCCACATGGATGTAACCGCCGATTCGTTTCAGCTGCCGCGCCAGAAGCTCGCCCACCTCCTCCTTGAGCACGTCCAGCGCCGGGCGACCATCCAGAGCCGTGATCCAGGCGTCGCGAGCCCCGGT
This sequence comes from uncultured Geminicoccaceae bacterium, assembly GCA_964644915.1. Taxonomy (GTDB): domain Bacteria; phylum Pseudomonadota; class Alphaproteobacteria; order Geminicoccales; family Geminicoccaceae; genus CAZXYL01. The sequence continues at coordinate 1,336 of CAZXYL010000278.1, read as the reverse complement.
CACCTCGTGCACCGGGCCGATCGGGCTGCACCCCTGGCTGATGCCTGTGACCACTGGCACATCGGGCCTGATCAGCACGCCGGACAGGCCGCCTTCGCTCGGGCGCCCGGCGATCTGGACGGCGCCGCCGGTCACCGACGACGTCAGCCCGCCGACCAGGAACAGGCCGCGCTCGTCCGCGAGCTTGGCGATCGCCTCCTGCGCCGGCCCCTGGCGAGGATCGCCGTGGACGATGCCGAAGCCGGCGCCGCGCGCCAGCGGCCAGCCGGCGAGGTCGCCGGAGATCCGTGCGTCGTCCTCGAGATGATCGAACAGGCGATAGGCGCGCGCAGGCAGGGCGGAGATCAGGACCACGAGCGCGCCTTCGTGGACGTGCTCCTGGCCGGCCGCGCAGACGCCGGCACCCCCGGAGCCGACCCAGTCTTCGATCCCGGTGGCGCGGCGCAACTCGCCGACCACCAGGTCCAAGGCCTCGGTCAGGGGGTCGCTCGCGTAGACGAACCCCAGATTCGCGCGCGCGGGGAGATCGCGCAGTTGCGCGATGCAGCTGCGGCAGGCGCTGCGCCAGTCGCTGCTCGCGGCCTGCGCGCTGCAAAAGCTCCGGGCTCCGGCATCGTTCATGGCGCACGCTGGTAGCCCAGCTGAACGCGCCTGCCAATGGCCGAGAGAATGAATCAACTTGCAGGCGATATTTCTCTTGACGAACATTTCCGAAACGGTAGAGTGCGCTGCAGCTGGTCGGTGCAGCCCTTTGACTCCACGGCATGGCCAGCGTGGTGATGAGATGGGACCTCAGGGAGGCCGTCCGCTCGGGCGGCCTCCTTCGAGTCTCTGCCCTCCGGGGCTCGGGCCGTTGCACGGGAGAGGCCGCGTCAGCGGACGCTCGCCGGATCGACCCGCAACCAGAAGGCGATCAGGTGATCGACGAGAGCCGGCGTCGCCCGCCGCTGCCGCCCCACCCGCCCGGGGTGCGTCAAATCGCCGCCTGCGCATCTCGGCCGCGAATTGGTAAGGGGGTGCGGCTGAGGACGTACCATGAGACGCCGGCGCGCTTTTCGCGAAGCCGCGAATTGCACCGGCGTGTTTATAACCAGTGGTGAAGATATCGCCGAAAAGAGTTCGCCTCAGACTTGATGGATCCGATACGCTCCGCTAACAGTGATCGCTTGGGCAGAAGATTGGAAGAGCGCCGATTCCATTGCCGCACCGCGTAGTCTTGCCATGCCGAACGTGATCGTCCTCGACGATCGGGTGACCAATCGCAACATCCTGACCCGCCTGGCGGCGTCCGTGGAGGAAGGCGTTCGCGTCAAGGCGTTCGCCAATCCCAGGCTCG
>CAZXYL010000277.1:0-8402 GCA_964644915.1 uncultured Geminicoccaceae bacterium | reverse complement strand
TCGACCCCTACGCCAAGGCGCTGGTCGGCGAGATCGAGTGGGACGACGCCCTGTTCGGCTATCGCGTCGGCGATCCCGAGGAGGATCTGTCGTTCGATGAGCGTGACAGCGCGCCCTTCATGCCCAAGTGCCAGGTGATCGATCCGGCCTTCACCTGGGGGCGCGAGCGCGCGCCGCAGAGGCCCTGGCACGAGTCCATCATCTACGAGATGCACGTCAAGGGCTTCACCATGCGGCACCCGGAGGTGGCCGAGGCGGCGCGCGGCACCTTCGACGGGCTGTCCACCGCGGCCGTCGTGCGCTACCTGCAGGATCTGGGCGTGACCGCGGTCGAGCTGCTCCCGGTTCACGCCTTTCTGCACGACCGGCACCTGATCGAGCGCGGCCTGCGCAACTACTGGGGCTACAACACGATCGGCTTCTTTGCGCCGCACCCGGAGTATCTCGGCCGCGGCGGCATCGGCGAGGTCAAGACCTTCGTCCAGGTCATGCATGATGCCGGCATCGAGGTGATCCTGGACGTGGTCTACAACCACACCGCCGAGGGCAACCAGATGGGCCCGACGCTCTCGTTCCGGGGCATCGACAACAAATCCTACTACTACCTGATGGGCGAGCAGCGGTACTACAACGACTTCACCGGGACCGGCAACGCGCTCGAGCTGCGTCATCCCAACGTGCTGCGCATGGTCACCGACTCGCTTCGCTACTGGGTCGAGGAGATGCGCGTCGACGGCTTCCGCTTCGATCTCGCGACCACGCTCGCCCGGGTCGAGGGGCCGTTCGATCAGCACGCGAGCTTTCTCGATGCCGTGGCTCAGGATCCGGTGCTCCCGGCGGTGCGGCTGATCGCGGAGCCCTGGGACACCGGCCTCGGCGGCTACCAGGTCGGCGCGTTCCCGCCCGGCTGGGCCGAGTGGAACGACCGATACCGCGACACCGTGCGCAAGTATTGGAAGGGCGATGACGGCGAGCTGGCGGGGTTCGCCTCGCGCCTTTCCGGCTCGGCCGACATCTACGATCACCGCGGCCGCCGCCCCTGGGCCAGCGTCAATTTCATCACCGCGCACGACGGTTTCACGCTGCGCGACCTCGTGAGCTACAACGAGAAGCACAACGAGGCGAACAAGGAGGACAACCGCGACGGCTCGGACAACAACAACAGCTGGGACTGCGGCGCGGAAGGCCCGACCGACGATCCCGAGATCAAGCGTGTACGTGTCCAGCAGATGCGCAACTTCCTGGCCACCCTGCTGCTCTCTCAGGGCGTGCCGATGCTGGTCGCGGGCGACGAGTTCGCCCGCACCCAGGGCGGCAACAACAACGCCTATTGCCAGGACAGCGAGATCAGCTGGATCGACTGGAACCTCGACCATGAGGGCGAGGGGCTGCTCGAGTTCACGCGCCGGCTGATCGCGCTGCGCCACGAGCACATCGTCTTCCACCGCTCCCGCTTCTTCCACGGCCAGACGATCCCTGGCACCGAGGCCAAGGACGTCACCTGGCTGCGCCCGGACGGCGTGGAGATGAGTGAGGACGACTGGTCGGACGGCCTCGCCAAGGCGCTGGGCCTGCTGCTCAGCGGTGAGGCCGGGCTGATGCATCTCACCGAGCGCGGCGAGCAGGAACTGGACGATACTTTCCTGCTGCTCCTCAATGCCTCGCATGAGGACGTGGAGTTCACGCTGCCCGAGGCTGCCGGCGCGACGATCTGGCACGAGGTGTTCGACACCGCGGCGGAGCCGCCGTTCGGCGGCGAGGAACAGCTGCGCGCGGGCCACGTGCGCAACCTGCCCGCCCGCTCGCTGGTGCTGATGCAGCGACAGACCGGCTGATCGCGAATTTCGCACCCGTCCTCGGTCGCGGGGCGCGACCAGCCGATGCAGACCTTCCTCCCCTATCCCGACATCCGGGCCTCGCTCGCCTGCCTCGACGATCGGCGCCTCGGCAAGCAGCGCGCCGAAGCGCTCCAGGTGCTGCGCGCGCTCGCGGCCGAGCGGGACGACCGGCCCTACGGCTGGCGGCGCCATCCCGTGGCCCGGATGTGGCGCGGCCACGACCACCTGCTCGCGGCCTACCTCAACGCCGCGCTCGACGAATGGCAGCGGCGCGGCTTCAGGAACACGATGCCGCGTCTCGCCGTGCCGACCTCGAGCCTCGCCCTGCCGCCATGGTGGGGCGATCCGCGGCTCCACGGCTCGCACCGCTCGGCGCTCCTGCGCAAGCACCCGGCGCACTACGGCCGTTTCGGCTGGCGCGAGCCGCCCGATCTGCCCTACTTCTGGCCCGGCTGAACCGGCGCCGACCGGCGGCTTAACGTCGTCGCAAGGCTGATTCTGCTACGGTGCGCGTTCCCGCCCACGGAGACGTTCGCAACGTATGCGCCTCAACCTGTTCTCGCGCCCGGATTCCCAGACCTTCGGCCGCAAATCGCCAGCCGAACGTCTGCACCGTGGGCCCGAGAGCGACGGTTGGCCCTCCCTTCGCAGGACCCGCGAGGGCGAGACCGGGGCGCCGGACCGGCACGCCGCATCCTACGGCGACACCAGACATGAGGGGACCATGCGGCCCACCGCGGAACAGAAGGGCCGCCAGTCTTCGCAGGGCCTCGAAGCATCAGCGGATATCGGGAGCCCTGAAGCTTCCGACGACGCGTGGCTCCGCCCGGCACGCCCCTGGCCCCCGGTCGGCGATGCCGATCGCGAAGGGGATGACGCGGGCGGGCCGAACCCGCTGGGCGCCGACAGTAGCGGCGGATCCGGTCGGGGTTCCGCGCGGCCGGCCGCATTGGATGGGCTCGACCACGCGGAAGGTCGCGACGAGCACCACCCGACCGGCGACAGGGCCGATGGCGACGATCCGCACACCAGCGACCTCGACGACATCGCGGTCACCATCGGGCGCGTGGTCTCGATCCGCGGCCCGGTCATCTGGGGGGCTCTGTTCGACGATACCGACGGGCTCGCGTCGCGCGCCGCGCGCATGGGCGCGCTGGTCTCCATGAAGGGGCCGGATTCGCGCGTGTTCGGCATCGTCAACGCCCTGCAGCGCGACCAGGCGTCCGCGGTCGGCAACGAATCCGAGCGCACCGTGTTCGAGATCCAGGTGCTGGGTGAGATCGCGACCTCCGGGCCCGAGGTCGGCAAGGGCTTTCAGCGCGGGGTCTCGAGCTACCCGCCGCTGGATGCGCCGGTCACCACGGTGACCCTGCGCGACATCGCCGCCGTGTACGCCCGCCCGCGCGCCTCCGCCGTGCACGTCGGCCGGCTCCGGCACAACCGCAAGGTGCCGGCCTTCGTCCTCACCGACAGCCTGCTCGGCAAGCATTTCGCCATCCTCGGCACCACCGGCACCGGCAAGTCCTGCGCCGTGACCGTGATCCTGCGCTCGATCCTCGACGAGTACCCGAACGGGCACGTCGTCCTGCTCGACCCGCACAACGAGTACGCCACCGCGTTTGCCGACAAGGCGGAGCTGCTCAACCCGTCGAACCTCCAGCTGCCCTACTGGCTTTTGAACTTCGAGGAGATCGTCCATATCCTCGCGGGCGGCATCGGCAACGAGCATGCCTTCGCCCAGAAGGCGATCCTCAAGGACGCGATCCTCGCCGCCAAGCAGGCCTTCGTGGTCGGCGAGGCCGCCATCGTCGACGAGGACAACGACCACCTCACGGTCGACACTCCCATCCCCTACCGGCTGTCGGACCTGATCCAGGCGCTCAAGGACGGCATGGGCGCGCTCAACAGGGCCGATCGCGCCGCCCCCTACCTCAACCTGATCGCCCGGCTCGAGAACCTGCGGACCGATCGTCGCTTCGCCTTCATGTTCGGCAGCCTCGCCGTGCGCGACACCATGCGGCAGATCCTGGCCCGTCTGCTGCGCCTGCCGACCGAGGGCAAGCCGATCACCATCATCGACATCTCGGGCGTGCCCTCGGACGTCGTGGACGTGGTGGTCTCGGTCCTGTTCCGCCTGATTTTCGAGCTCGCCATCTGGAGCGAGCGCGGCGCCGCTCCGCCCGTGCTTTTGGTCTGCGAAGAGGCGCACCGCTACGTGCCACAGGACGACGCGCAGGGGTTCGCGCCGACCAAGCGGGTGATCTCGCGCATCGCCAAGGAAGGGCGCAAGTACGGCGTCACCTTGTGCCTGGTGAGCCAGCGCCCCTCGGAGCTCGCGGTGAGCAGCCTCGCCCAGTGCAATACCGTCTTCGCGCTGAGGCTCTCCAACGAGCACGATCAGGCCTTCGTCGCCCGCGCCCTGCCCGAGAACGCCCGCTGGCTCGTGGACGGCCTGCCCTCGCTCAATACCCAGGAAGCCGTGGTAGTGGGCGACGGCGTGACCGTACCGGTGCACATCCGCTTCAAGGACCTCGAGCCCGAGCACCGGCCGTCCAGCATCGACCCGTCCTTCTCCTCCTCCTGGCGCAAGGACGCCGAGACCGCTTTCCTGGATCGGGCGATCGAGCGCTGGCGCCGCCAGCTCCGCTGATCGCGGAGCTACGTCGCTTTCGACTGATCGGAGTCCGGGCTCGCGACCTGGGGCTGGCGCGCGGTCGGGGCGCGGCGCGCGCCCGGCACGGCCTCGATCATGCTTGTGGGGCTCCCCCGCGAGAGGCTAATCCTGCCGGCAACCGTTGGGGAAGCCGGCGGAAAGCGCAGGGGGAGGAGATGGCTGCTGACAAGAAGGTCCTGATTGCGGTCCCGGGCCTGGAGGGGCGCGCGCCGGAGGTGATCAGGCAGCTGGAGCGCGCAGGCTTCGCGCTCGAGTATAACCGCGAGGGGCGCGCCCTGCGCGAGGACGAGCTGATCGGGCGGTTGCCCGGCGTCTTCGCCACGGTGGCCGCCAGTGAGCCCTACAACGAGCGCGTCTTCACTGCGGCGCCGGACCTCAGGGTCGTGGCGCGCATGGGCGTGGGCTACGACCGGGTGGATGTGGATGCCGCTACCCGGCACGGCGCGGCCGTCGCCATGGCCTTCGGCGCCAACCACGAAGCGGTGGCCGATTACGCGTTCGCGCTCATCGCCGCCCTCGGCTCTGAGCTCACGGGCTATCACCGCAAGGTCCTGGGCAGCGGCTGGGGCGGAAATGTCCACCTCTCGCTCTGGCAGGCCACGGTCGGGATCGTCGGCTTCGGGCGCATCGGCCAGGCGCTTGCGCGCCGCTGCCGGGGCTTCGAGATGCGCGTCGTGGCCTCCGACCCCCAGATCGACCCCGACCATGCGGCGCAGTTGGGGGTCGAGCTCCTGCCGTTGGACCGCGTGCTGGCCGAGGCGGATTTCGTCTCGATCCACGCGCCGCTCACGCCCGAGACCGAGCACCTCATCGATCGCGAGCGGCTGGCGCTGATGAAAGCCACGGCGTATCTGGTCAACACCGCGCGCGGCGGCCTGGTCGACGAGACGGCGCTGATCGAAGCCCTGGAGCAGCATCGGATCGCCGGCGCCGGCCTCGACGTGTTCGAGCTCGAGCCTTTGCCCGCCGGTTCGCCGCTGCGCCAACTCGACAATGTCCTGCTGACGCCGCACTGCGCGGGCACCAACACGCGCTCGCTGGTCGACATGCTGCAACGCTGCGTCACCAGCATCCTCGACATCCACGCGGGCCGGAACCCGGGCGACGAGTACCTGCTGAACCCCAAAGTCCTGGGCACCCGGTAGCGACCCGCCGCGTGCCACACCCGCTGCCGGCGTGAATTGCTGCGCCTTCGCCGATTGTCTATGCTGCCGACTCACCGACAGGGGAGGCGAAGGAATGAGAACCGATCAGAAGCGCCCGGGTGCCGGCCGGCCGATGACGCGGCGGCGCGCGCTCACGACCACGGCCGCCGGCGCCGCAGGCGCCATTGCGGCGAGCCAGCTCGGGTTTCCGGCCATCGTCCGCGCGCAGGCAGACGCCATCAAGGTGGGCCATCTGACCCCGCTCACAGGCTTCCTTGGCCAGCTCGGCGAGTATGCCGTCATGGGCGCCAGCATGGCCGTGGACGAGGCCAACGCCAACGGCGGGGTGCTCGGCCGCCAGGTCCAGCTGATCACCGAGGACAGCGTCAACCCGGGCGTCGCGACCCAGAAGGCGCAGAAGCTGATCGAAGGCGACCAGGCCGCGTGCCTGATCGGCGAGATCAGCTCGGCCTCGGCGCTCGCCATCGCCGAAGTCGCGGACCGCGCGCAGATCGTCTATTTCAACACCGGCGCGAACTCCGACGAGCTGCGCGGCAGCAACTGCAACCGCTTCATGTTCCACGTGGAGGGGTGCAACACGATGTACACCAAGACGATCGGGCTGTGGCAGCAGCGCCAGGGCCTGATCGACGGCGCCGAGTGGTATTTTCTGACGGCGGACTACGCCTTCGGCCACGACCTGTACCGGGTCTCGTCGAAGTTTCTCGAGGAGAACGGCGGCATCAACCTCGGCAACGACATGGTGCCGACCAACACCCTCGATTACAGCGCCTACATCCTCAAGATCCGCCAGGCCGACCCGGACTTCGTCTACATCAATCTTGCCGGCGTCGATCAGACGACCTTCCTCAAGCAGTACAACGAGTACGGCCTCGACTACCCGCTCGCCGGCGGCGTCATGGACACGGTGCCGTTCTGGGCCGCGGGGCTGGAATCCCTCTCCGGCCACTGGCAGAGCCTCTGGTACCACGACCTCGACAACGAGGCCGCGCAGGCGTTCACCCAGAAGTTCATCGAGCAGAACGGCCGGCCGCCCGACAACCAGGCCTGGGGCGAGTACGTCGGCACGCAGATCCTGCTCAAGGCGATCGAGGAGACCGGCGGTACCGACAGCATGGCTCTGGTCGAGTACCTGGAAGGCGGCGCCGAGTTCGACATCCTGAAGAACCGTCCCGGCAGGTTCCGCGACTGGGACCACCAGCTCCTGCAGGAGATGTACGTGGTCGAGGTCAAGAGCCCGGCCGAGGCCAAGGACCAGTGGGACATCTTCGCCGTGGTCGAGCCGCAGCCCGGCCCCGATGAGGATCTCGAGCTGATCCAGCCGACCCGGGAAGAGAACGCCTGCGACATGGCGTGATGCGGCGGGGGCGCAACCTGCGCGCGCCCCCTGCCCGCCTCCTGCCGACCGCGTGAGCGCCCGATGGTCTTCGCGCTGGAGCACATGGCCAACGGCCTGCTCGTCGGGTCGTACTACATCATCCTGGCGCTCGGGCTGTCCCTGATCTTCAGCCTCGGCGGCGTGGTCAACCTGGCGCATGGCGCCTTCTACGCGCTCGGCGCCTATCTCGCCTACGAGGTCCAGCGCCGGCTCGGCTTCCTCGGCGCCGTCCTGATCTCGCCGGTCCTGGTCGGCATCATCGGCATGGCGATCGAGACGCTGTTCATCCGGCGGCTCTATCGCGAGGACCCGGCGCTGACGCTGCTCTTCACCTTCGGCCTCGCCATGGCGACCGAGCAGAGCCTGCGCCTGATCTGGGGCGCCACGGGCCTCCCCTTCCCCATGCCGGACATGTTCCGCGGCGTGCTCCTGATCGGCGACTTCATCTACTCCTATTATCGCCTCACCATGCTGGGCGTCGCCGCCTTCGTGGTCATCGGCACCTGGCTGCTCCTGCACAAGACGCCGTTCGGCATGATCGTGCGCGCAGGCGTGAGCGACCCCGAGATGGTCAGAGCGCTGGGCATCAGCCTGCGGCCGGTGCTCACCGCGATCTTCGGCCTCGGCATCGGGCTCGCCGGGCTCGCGGGCGTGATGTCGGCACCGCTCGCGGGTGTGCAGCCCGCCATGGGCATCGAGATCCTGACCGCCGCCTTCGTCGTCGTGGTGATCGGCGGCCTCGGCAGCTTCTGGGGGGTGGTCGTCGCGGGGCTCCTGGTCGGCGTCGTGCGCGGGCTGACCGTCTTCGTCTATCCGCCGGCCGCCGAGGCCTCGATGTACGCGCTCATGGTCCTGGTCCTTCTGCTGCGCCCGCGCGGGCTGATGGGCGAGCGGGTCGAGCGGCTCGAATGAGCGGCCGGCATCTCATCCGCCACCCGCTCGTGATCCTCGCGGCAGCGCTCGTCGTCCTGCCGTTCTTCACCCGCGCCTTGGGCCTGCCGATCTCGATCGCGAGCGAGATCGCGCTGTTCGCGCTGGTGGGCCTGGGATTCAACCTGCTGCTCGGCTACACGGGCCTGCTCTCGTTCGGCCATGGCGCCTTCTTCGGCCTCGCGGCTTATGCCGCTGCCCTGTTCCAGCTCCACCTGGCACCCGGCTCCTTCTTCCTGCCGATCGCGTTCGCCGTGGCCTTCGCGGCGCTCGCCGGCCTCGTCATCGGCTTCCTCGTGCTGCGCCGGCGGGGCGTCTACTTCTCGCTCCTCACGCTCGCGTTCACCGCCATGGCTTTCTACATCGTCTACCGCTGGACCTCGTTCACCGGCGGCGAGAACGGCCTGGGCGGCATC
>CAZXYL010000276.1:0-4097 GCA_964644915.1 uncultured Geminicoccaceae bacterium | reverse complement strand
CCGGCGGGTGGTGCGGGCGCGGTCGTGGGTCCTTGAGCCGCCGGCAGGCTTGCTGCACACGCCGTCCTCTCGTCAGGCGTTCTTCTCGCCTGACCCGATGGTGATGATCTTGAGCTCGAGACCAGCGCAGCGGTCGCCGCGGCCACGGCGCTGGCCAGCGACTCGATTCTGCATCAGGGAGACGTCTGCCGGGGGCGATGGGGTTTCTGTGGGTCATCGCCGCAGGCGAAGCGGTACGAGGCCGCGATCAACTGCAGGACGGTCTCGACCTCCGCCGCGTCGCGCGGCGCATACACCATCACCGCGGTCGGCGGGATCAGCCCACGGCGCACCATCCGGTTCGGCTCGCCCCAGCCTTCCCGATCAGCTCCTCGAGCGCCTCCAGCGGCGAGCCGGAGCGGAACGGTTCAGGTGATGACTGAAGGCGTGCCGCGGCCAGTGCGCGGCTCGAGCTCGGCGAGATCGCGGGCGATTCCGATGAGGAGCGCCAGCGCCCGTTGCGGATCGTCGTCGTGCCGCGCCGGGTCGGGCTCGAAGCGCTCGAGATAGATCCGCAGCGTCGCCCCGGCCGTGCCGGTGCCGGACAGGCGGTAGACGACGCGAGCGCCGTCCTCGAACAGGATCCGGATGCCCTGCTTCTCGGCCACGGAGCCGTCGATCCGGTCCTGGTAGCGGAAATCGTCGGCCGCCTCGACCACGAGGTTGCCCAGCCGCTGCCCCGGGAGCTGCGGCAGCCGCGCGCGCAGCGCCTCCATAAGGCCGGCGGCGGCATCCGCGTCGACCTCCTCGTAGTCGTGGCGCGAGTAGAAGTGGCGGCCGAACCGCGCCCAATGGTCGCGCAGGATCTCTGCCACCGCAGCGCGTCTGGCCGCCAGGATGTCGAGCCAGAGCAGGACCGCCCAGAGCCCGTCCTTCTCGCGCACGTGGTCCGAGCCGGTGCCGAAGCTCTCCTCGCCGCACAGCGTGACCCGGCCGGCATCCATGAGGTTGCCGAAGAACTTCCAGCCGGTCGGCGTCTCGTAGCAGGGGATGCCGAGCGCAGCCGCGACGCGGTCGGCGGCGCGAGAGGTCGGCATCGAGCGCGCGATGCCGGCGAGGCCCCGGGCGTAGCCCGGCGCGAGCTGCGCGTTGGCGGCGAGCACGGCCAGGCTGTCCGAAGGCGTGACGTAGGCGCCGCGCCCCATGATCATGTTACGATCGCCGTCGCCATCAGAGGCAGCGCCGAAATCGGGGGCATCAGGGCCCAGCATCAGCTCGTAGAGCTCGCGCGCGTGAATCGGGTTCGGGTCGGGGTGATGCCCACCGAAGTCCTCGAGCGGCTCCGCGTTGACCACCGAGCCCGGGGGCGCGCCCAGCACATCCTCGAGGATCGCCCTGGCGTACGGCGGTAGCCGCGGACATGGCGTCGAACCGGAGGCGGAATCCGGAGCGGAACAGCCCGGCGATCCGCTCGAAGTCGAACAGCCGCTCCATCAGCTCGAGGTAATCGGCGACCGGGTCGATGACCTCGACCACGGTTTCGCCGAGGCGGTACACGCACTGCCGGTCGAGCGGCAGATCGGGCGCCTCGAGTATCCGGTACTCTCGGATCTCCTGCGTGCGGCGCCAGATGGCCTCGGTGACCTTCTCAGGCGCGGGGCCGCCGCTGGTCACGTTGTACTTGATGCCGAAGTCGGCATCCGGGCCACCGGGGTTGTGGCTCGCCGAGAGGATGATCCCGCCGAACGCCTCGTGCCTGCGGATCACGCAGGAGGCCGCGGGCGTCGAGAGCAGCCCGCCCTGGCCGACCAGGATGCGGCCGAAGCCGTTGGCCGCAGCCATCTTGAGGATGGTCTGGATGGCGGTCCGGTTGTAGTAGCGGCCGTCGCCGCCGACCACCAGCATCCGGCCCTGGAAGCCTTCGAGCGAATCGAAGACCGACTGGACGAAGTTCTCCAGGTAATGCGGCTGCTGGAAGACCTTGACCTTCTTGCGCAGCCCCGAGGTTCCGGGCCGCTGACCCTCGAACGGCGTGGTGGGGACGGTGCGGACGGTCATGGCGAGAGGCCTCTTCTGGAGGCTGCGGATGGCTCGGCCGGCGCGCGCACGGGTGCTGGCCGTGCCCGGGTCGGGGCGGGTGCGGGCACGAGCTGCCGGTAGAGGCGCAGGTAGGCCTCGGCCGGGACCGACCAGTCGACCTTGCGCGTCATGGCGCGTCGCTGCAGCGCCTGCCAGGTCGCCGGGTCGGCGTACAGCTCCGCCGCGCGCTCGATCGCGAAGCCGAGCGCCTCGGCCGTGACCGGGGCGAACTGGAAGCCGGTCGCGACCCCGTCCCGGAGCGCCGCCTCGTTGGCGTCGATCACGGTGTCGGCGAGCCCGCCGACCCGGGCCACGATCGGCAGCGTGCCGTAGCGCAGCCCGTACAGCTGGGTGAGGCCGCAGGGCTCGAACCGGGACGGGACGATGATGGCATCGGCGCCCGCCTGCATCTGGTGCGACAGGTGCTCGTCGTAGCCGATCACGACGCCGACCCGGCCGGCGTGGCTGCGCGCGGCCGCCCGGAACGTCGCCTCCAGATCCGGATCGCCGGTGCCGAGCAGCGCCAGCTGGCCGCCCTTCGCGAGCAGCACCGGCAGCGCATCGGCCAGCAGGTCCAGGCCCTTTTGCGCCGTCAGCCGGCTCACGACGCAGAACAGCAGCGCGTCTGAGCGCTCCTCCAGCCCCAAGCGGCGCTGCAGGGCGCGCTTGTCGACCGCTTTGCCCTTCAGGCTGCGGACGCTGTAGGGCCGCTCGATCTCGGGGTCGGTCGCCGGATCCCAGATCGCGGGGTCGATGCCGTTCGCGATCCCGGTGAGCGCGTCGGCGCGCCGCCGGAGCAGCCCGTCGAGCCCCATGCCCTGCTCCGGCGTCCGGATCTCGCGCGCGTAGGTCGGGCTCACCGTGGTGATCCGATCGGCGTACTGGAGGCCGGCCTTGAGGAAGCCGATCTGGCCGTAGTACTCGACCCCTTCGGGCGCAAAGCTCAGGGCCGGCAGGCGGAGATCGGCGAGCAGGCGCGCCGGGAACAGCCCCTGGAACGCGAGATTGTGGATCGTGAGGACAGAGGGTGGATGCGCCCGGCCCTCGAAGTGCATGTAGGCCGGGACGAGCCCGCCTTGCCAGTCGTGGGCGTGGACCAGATCGGGGCGCCAGTCGAGCAGCCGCCCGAGCCCGATCCGGCTGCCGACCCAGGACAGCGCGGCGAAGCGGAAGTGGTTGTCGGGCCAGTCCAGGCCGTCGGGCCCGAGGTACGGGTTGCCCGGCCGGCCGTAGAGGTGAGGCGCGTCCAGCGCCAGCACCTCCAGGCCGCCTTCGGTCCGGCCCTGGAGCAGGCGGGCGTCGCCGCCGAAGAGCGCCGGGATGGTTGCGATGCTCTGAGCATGGCCAAGCCGGTCGAGGACTGCCGGATAGGCCGGCAGCAGGACGCGGACCTGATAGCCGAGTGCCTGGAGCGCCAGCGGCAGCGCGCCGGTGACGTCGGCGAGCCCGCCGGTCTTGATCAGCGGGTAGCACTCTGGCGTCACGGACAGGACGCGCATCGCCCGCGTCCCGCTACCCGACCCCGACCTCGTCGAGGTGCCGGAACAGATCCGCCGGATCCTCGTAGACCCGGTAGGCGCCGACCCGCTCCAGCTCGTCGGTGCCGTAGCCGCCGGAGAGCAGGCCGATCCCGAGCATGCGGGCGCGCCGCGCCGCCAGGAGGTCCCAGACGCTGTCGCCGACCACGAAGCTGTGCGCGTCGTCGACGCCGAGCCGGCGCATGGCTTCCAGGAACAGGTCGGGGTCCGGCTTGGCGTTCCGTACGACATCGCGGGTGATGATCGGAACCCCGTCCGGCACGTCCAGCATGGCGAGCGCGGGGCCGGCGCTCTCGATCCGGCCGCTGGTGGCGATCGCCCAGCTGCACCCCAGCTCGGTCAGGCGTCGCAGCAGCTCCCGCGCGCCGGGCAGGGGCCGGACCTGATCGATCCGCTGCAGATAGGCTTCCGCGTGGCGCGCACGCAGCCGCTGAAGCAGCGCCTCGTCGAGATCGCGCCCGGTCTCGCGCAGAAGCTGGCGCGTGAACAGGCCGCCGCTCA
>CAZXYL010000275.1:0-4599 GCA_964644915.1 uncultured Geminicoccaceae bacterium | reverse complement strand
TCGCGGTTCAGGTTGAGGTTGTGGTAGCGGTGCACGAACAGGGCGATCTCGTCCAGGGTCGTGACCGGGTGCTGGTCGAGCTGGTCCAGATTGATGTTGAGCTCGTTGCCGACGCAGGTCTGCCGGTACAGCCGGTACGGCCCGAGCTGGCAGGCATCGTCGCTGAGCAGCACCTCGTGCAGCGCGCCGGCGATGTGGCGATCCCACAGCACCATGGCGGTGCTCTGCGCCGCGGCGGGCTCCGCTGCCGTCAGGAGCAGCCCCAGACCGAAACCAGACAGGCAGTAGCGCCATTTCATCGCTTCGACCATACTTGCCCAGACGCGACTTGTATTTTGGTCGAATGTCGAAGAAAAATCAATAAAAATGTAAGTAATTCAATCGCATATTTGACTGTTTACCATAGTGATAACATCCAGGGTTGATCCAGCTCATGGCCGAGATCTGAAGCCAATCGTTGGTTACTAGAACCCGAACGCTGCGAACCGACCCGCCCCTCTGCCGCGGCAGCGGTCACGGGAACCGCCGCGCGCCATGTGGATAACGGGCAAGGCAGGCACCCGGTTCCCGTCACCCGTGGCCTGCGGCAGCCGCGAGCGTTCAGCTCGCGAGCGGCGGCCTCTGTCGATGCCAGGGCGACGCCTGCTCGTACGCGTGGGCGATGCGCAGGATGCCGGCTTCGTCCCAGGCGCGGCCCGCGATCTGGAGCCCGACGGGCAGGCCGGCCGAGGTGAAGCCGCAGGGCACCGAGATCGCCGGCAGGCCCAGGACATTGAACGGCATCGTATTGCGCGGCCGCAGCATGGCGTGCTCGGGCGGGCTGCCGGTGATCGGCGTGGCCGCGAGCGGCGAGGTCGGCATGACGACGGCGTCGAGCCGGGCCATGGCGCCGCGCTCGGTCTCCGTCATCAGATGCCGGCGCAGCCGCTGCGCCTGGACGTAGTCCGTCCCCTGGTAGAAGGCGCCGAGCTCGAACGCGGCGCGCACCTCGTCGCTGAACAGCTCGGGACGCGCCCGCAGGTCGGCCGCGTGGTAGGCCGTGCCTTCCACGGCGATGGTGATCGTGCCCGCGGTGTACGCCGCCTCGATCCCGGGCAGATCGACCTCCTCGACCGCAGCGCCCAGGCCCTCGAGCACGCCGAGCGCCGCCTCCACCGCCCGCACCACCTCCGGATCGCAGTCATCGAAGAAGAACCGGCGCACGACGCCGATCCGGCAGCCCGCGACGCCGCGCTCCAGACCGGCGCAGAAATCCGGCACGTCGCGGCGCACGGACGACGGATCGCGGGCATCGAAGCCGGCGAGCGCCTGCAGCACGAGGGCGGCATCGCGGACGGTGCGCGTGAGCGGCCCGACGTGGTCCATCGACCACGCCAGCGGGAGCGCGCCGTATTTGCTCACCCGGCCGAAGGTCGGCTTGATCCCGACGATGCCGCAGCAGGCCGCGGGCTGCCGGATCGAGGCGCCGGTATCGCTGCCCATCGCGGCGAACGCGAGGCCCGCGGCCACAGCTGCGGCCGACCCGCCGCTCGAGCCGCCGGGGTGATGGTCGGCCTTCCAGGGGTTCTGCACCGCGCCGTAGTGGGCGTTGGCGCTGGTGGTGCCGTAGGCGAGCTCGTGCAGGTTGGTCTTGCCCAGGAGCACGGCGCCGGCGCGCTTCAGCCGCTCGACCGCCGCGGCATCGAACTCCGGGACCCACTCGGCGAACAAGGGCGAACCGAAGGTGGTGAGCACGCCGCGGGTGGCGTAGAGGTCCTTGATCGCGACCGGGATGCCGTGCAGCGGCCCCAGCCAGGCGCCGGCCATGATCGCGGCCTCGGCCGCGCGCGCGGCGTGCCGGGCCGCCTCGGCGGTGAGGGTGATGAAGCCGTTGAGGCGCGGCTCCAGGCGCTCGATGCGCGCGAGCAGCGCATCCGTCACCTCGACCGGCGAGATCTCGCGCGCGGCCAGCCGTGGCGCGAGCTCGGCGATGCTCATGAAGGCCAGATCGTCCGCGCCGCTCACGACCGCTCTCCGTCCACCCGCTGCACCAGCGCGGGCTCGACCTCGCGCAGCCGCTCCTCCCAGCTCTGCAGGACCACGATGTTGCGCGCCATGGTGGGCAGGCGACCGCGGTAGGCCTCGAGCTGCGCGTCGGAAAGCTCGCGGCCGAAGGTCTCGCGCGCGAGGCGGCGCAGCTCGGCGGTCGATGGCTGGCTCATGACGTTGCTCCTCCCCCAGGGTCGATGGCCCGGCTCCTCGAGCCGCTTGTGGCCATTCTCCCCATGCGCCCGTCGGATCGCAAGGCGCGCACGACCCGCGGCGGCAGGTTCAGCTGCGGTTAAGCCGGAAGCTTTAGATTCGCTTCCTTGTCGCGGCCCTGCGGCGAACTTATCCTAAAGGGCCGAGGTGCAGGCGAGGGAGAGCGGGCGTGAGGCACACCATGGTGCGGCTGTCGGGGGCGCTGGCCGCGGTCCTCGGTCTTTGGATGCTGCTCTGGCTGCCGCTGGCGCAGAGCCAGAGTCCGGGCAGCGCGCCGGTGGAGCAGGCGCTCGGCGACCCGAACGCGCCGGTCACGATCATCGAGTACTCGTCGCTGACCTGCCCGCACTGTGCGCAGTTCCACAACGAGATCATGCCGGAGCTCAAGGAGCGCTACGTCGTGCCCGGCAAGGTGCGCTGGGTCTATCGCGATTTCCCGCTCGACCAGCGGGCGCTCGAAGCCGCCATGCTGGCGCATTGTGTCGGGCCGGAGCGCTACTTCGGCCTGCTGGACGTGCTGTTCCAGACCCAGCCGACCTGGTCGCGCACCGAGGGCCTGTCGGAGCTGATGGGCCTCGGCCGGCTCGCCGGCATGAGCGAGCAGCAGATGCAGCAGTGCCTGGCGGACGAGGAGCTCGGCAACCGCATCCTGCAGACCCGGCTCGACGCCCAGGAACAGCACGACGTGGGCTCCACGCCGACCTTCATCATCGGCGACGAGACCCATCCGGGCGCGCTCAGCGTCGAGGAGTTCAGCCGGCTGATCGAGCCGCTGCTGGAAGGGTCCTGAGCCCGCGCGCGCCCGCGCGCCCCGGGCACTGCATCTTGTGGCCCGAGCGCATCCTGACGACGAGATAGATGCCCTTTGGGCTTTCCCGCTCGCGTGGCGGCTGATATAGCATGGTCGCCATGCAACCCCATCCGATGCGCTGAGCCGCGGTGCACTTCACCAAGCTGCGCCTCTCCGGCTTCAAATCCTTCGTCCAGCCGACCGAGCTCCTGATCGAGCCGGGTCTGACCGGCGTCGTGGGGCCGAACGGCTGTGGCAAGTCCAATCTGGTCGAGGCGATCCGTTGGGTCATGGGCGAGAGCTCGGCGCGCGGCCTGCGCGGCGGCGAGATGGAGGACGTCATCTTCGCCGGGACGGCGGCGCGGCCGGCGTACGACCTCGCCGAGGTGATCCTGCACCTGAACGGCGAGAGCATCAGCATTCCGGGCTGGCCCGATCAGGAGGAGGTCGAGCTGTGCCGGCGGATCGGGCGCGGCACCGGGTCGGCCTTCCGGGTCAACGGCAAGGAGGTGCGCGCGCGCGACGTGCAGCTGCTGTTCGCCGATGTCGCCTCGGGCGCGCGCAGCGCCGCGATCATCCGCCAGGGGCAGGTGGGGGCACTGGTCGAGGCGAAGCCGCCCGAGCGCCGGCGCCTGCTCGAGGATGCGGCCGGCATCGGCGGCCTGCAGGCGCGCCGGCACGAGGCCGAGCTCCGGCTGCAGGCGGCCGAGAACAACCTCGCCCGGCTGCAGGATCTGCTGGTCGAGCTCGGCGAGCAGCGCGAGCGCCTGCGCAAGCAGGCGCGCCAGGCGGCCCGCTACCGCGACCTCAGCGCCACCTACCGCGAGACCGAGGCGGCGCTCCTCGCCGGCCGCTGGCAGCGGTCGCGGGTGGAGCTCGCGGCGGTCCGGGAGGCCTTCGAGCGCACCAGGCAGCGGATCGGCACGGGCAGCGAGGCAGTGTCCGCCGCGCGCGCGGAGCGGGACCGGCTGGCCGCCGGCCTGCCGGCACTGCGCCAGGCCGAGGCGGACGCCGCGACCGAGAGTGCCCGCCTCGCCGAGCGCCTGGATGCGGCCGCCCGGGAGAGGGCACGGTTGCAGGCGCGCGAGACCGAGCTCGGCCAGCAGCTGGAGCAGATCGGCCGCGACGTCGCGCACGCCCGCGGCACGCTCGAGGATGCACGGGGCATGCTGCAGCGGCAGGAGGACGAGCGCAGCCGGCTCGCCTCGGCGGCCCCGGAGGGCGGCGCCGGACTGCAGCAGGCCGAGGCCGAGGAGCGCCGGGCGCGCGCCGCCGCCGAAGCCGCCGAGGCCGAATTGCGCCGCGCCCTCGGCACGCGGGCGCAGCTCGAGGCGCGCGCCCGGCAGCTGGAGGTCGAGCGCGAGCAGGCCGCCCGGCGGCTGACCGAGATCGGGGGGGAAGAGCGGCAGATCGCCGAGCAGCTGGCTGGGCTCGGGCCCGGCCGCGCCGCGGCCGAGACGGAGGACGTGGCGGCGACGGCCGCGGAGACCGGGCTCGCCAGCGCGATCGGGGACGGCAAGGCGGCCGAAGAGGCGCTCGCCGCGGCCGAGGCGCGCCGCGAGGCCACC
>CAZXYL010000274.1:0-2419 GCA_964644915.1 uncultured Geminicoccaceae bacterium | reverse complement strand
GGGTTTGCTCCTCGCCGTGGTGCTGTTCGGCAAGTCCACCGCCGTCTGGCTCACCGGCGCGGCCTTCGGCTACACCGCCATGGAGCGGGCTGCGATCACCGGCCTCACCCTGCCCCAGGCCGCCGCCACGCTCGCGGTGGTGGTGACCGGCCGCCAGGTCGGGCTGCTCGGCGAGCAGGTGGTCGACGCCCTGATCATCGTGATTTTCCTGACCTGCCTCTTGGGCCCGCTCCTGACCGGGTTCGCGGGCCGGCGCCTGGCCGCTGACCCGCGGCCCCGGTGACGGGATCCCGGGGCGACGCGCGCCGAAGACGGTCAGGATGCGGGGGCGGCACGGCGGGCGAGCTCTCAAAGGTCGTCAGGCATGAGGCCGGTGCGCTTGCCG
Organism: uncultured Geminicoccaceae bacterium; assembly: GCA_964644915.1. Lineage (GTDB taxonomy): Bacteria > Pseudomonadota > Alphaproteobacteria > Geminicoccales > Geminicoccaceae > CAZXYL01. The sequence continues at coordinate 2,034 of CAZXYL010000274.1, read as the reverse complement.
ATTCGGGCGAGCATGCGCGGGCCAATCTCATCGTCGTCATGAAAGGCGAACACGACATCGGGCCAGCCCGCGCGCTCCAGCGTCCGATGCGAGCCGGACTGCCGTTTGATGCTCCAGCCGATACGCAGCAGCGCCGCCAACACGCGCCTTGCTCTGGTCGCCGGCCAGCGGCTCACGCCGCCTCGAACCAGCCAGCGAGCTCCGGCGTCGGCTCACCCCTTTCCAAGCGCTCCGCCAGCACCCGCAGGGCCAACGCCTGGACCTTGGCGATCGCCTCGTCGCGCGTCGCGCCATACGCCAGGACCCCCGGCAGTACCGGCACCTCGGCGATCCAGCGCCCGTCCTCCTCGCGCTCAGTCTCGACCTTGAACACCCGCGTCCTCGTCATGCTGGAGCGCTCCGTCAGTCGTCGAATCCCCGTATAGCATGTAACCCGCATGTAGCATGCCTGGCAGAGCGGCACGCCAGCGCGTGCCAAGGCAGCGCCACGGCGACGAGATCGCCTCGCCTCACGGCCGCCAGCCGTCGGTGTCCTGCAGTGCCTCCAGCTCGTCCATTATGTCCTGTTCGGCCGGGTCGCCGGCGACCAGCAGAGACTGCCGGCGGCACTCGGCGGCGAAAGCCGGCGGACGGGTGTCAGGAACCCAAAGCTGAATCTGACGGAAGCCGCTGGCACGCATGCGCTCGCGATAGCGGCGCACGTTCTCGTGCCGGCCGGAGCGGCTGGAGGCCATGGCACAACTCCGGAGACAGGTCTTGTGAGTAGCTGTGTGACCCGACGCACCAGACCACAACCGGGCGCGAACTGCGGCCAGCGCCTCACATCTCCGCGTAGCTCTGCACCTCGGCGGCGGCGCCGGGGTGGGTGACGGCGCCTTTCTGGGCCGGGCCCACGGTCTGCGCGTACTTCCACAAGCTGCCCGAGCCGTACATCGTCGGGTGCGGCTGCCAGGCCTGACGGCGGGCGGCCAGCTCGTCCGCGGAGAGCTCGACGTCGAGGATGCCCGTCTCGGCGTCGATGTTGATGACATCGCCGTCCCGGAGCAGGCCGATCGGGCCGCCGACCGCCGCCTCGGGGCCGATGTGGCCGATGCAGAAGCCGCGCGTGGCGCCGGAGAAGCGGCCGTCGGTGATCAGCGCCACCTTGTCGCCCATGCCCTGGCCGTAGATCGCCGAGGTCACGCCCAGCATCTCGCGCATGCCGGGGCCGCCCTTGGGGCCCTCGTAGCGGATCACCAGCACGTCGCCTTCCTGGTAGTTGCGCGCCTGGACCGCGGCCATGGCGTCCTCCTCGCACTCGAAGCAGCGCGCGCGGCCGCGGAACTTGAGGTTCTTGAGCCCGGCCACCTTGACGATCGCACCCTCTGGTGCCAGCGAGCCCTTGAGCCCGGCCACGCCGCCCCAGCTGGTGATCGGATTCGAGGTCGGGCGGATCACCGGCTGCTCCGGATCGAAGCTCACGCCGGCCAGGTCCTCGGCAATGGTCTTGCCGGTGACGGTGACGCAATCGCCGTGCAGGTGGCCACCATCCAGCAGCGCCTTCATCAGCATCGGCACGCCGCCCGCGTCGTGCAGATCGCGCATGACGTACTTACCGGCGGGCTTGAGGTCGGCGATATACGGCGTCCTCCTGAAGATCTCACAGACGTCCATCAGGTCGAAGTCGATCCCGGCCTCGTGGGCGATCGCCGGCAGATGGAGGCCGGCGTTGGTCGAGCCGCCCGAGGCCGCGACCACCACGGCGGCGTTCTCCAGCGCCTTGCGGGTGACGATATCGCGCGGGCGGATACCCTGCTCGAGCAGCGCCATGACCGCCTGGCCCGAGGCCTCGGCCCACTGGTCGCGGGTCTCGTAAGGGGCGGGGGTGCCGGCCGAGCCGGGCAGGGCCAGGCCGATCGCCTCGGAGACGCAGGCCATGGTGTTGGCGGTGAACTGGCCGCCGCAGGCGCCGGCCGACGGGCAGGCGGCCTCCTCGAGCGCGTGCAGCTCCTCCTCGCTCATCTCGCCGGTGGCGTGCTTGCCCACCGCCTCGAA
>CAZXYL010000273.1:0-3355 GCA_964644915.1 uncultured Geminicoccaceae bacterium | reverse complement strand
TACTACGAGCTCGGCTGGGGCGGCTGGTGGTTCTGGGACCCGGTCGAGAACGCCTCGTTCCTGCCCTGGCTCGCCGGCACCGCGCTCCTGCACTCCGCGATCGTGGTCGAGAAGCGCGACACGCTCAAGAGCTGGACCATCCTGCTCGCCATCCTGGCCTTCTCGCTCTCGCTGCTCGGCACGTTCCTCGTGCGCTCGGGCGTGCTCACCTCGGTGCACGCGTTCGCGGTCGATCCGGCGCGCGGCGTGTTCGTGCTCGGCCTGCTCGCGATCGCGATCGGCGGCTCGTTCGCCCTCTACGCCTGGCGCGCGCCGGCGCTCCAGGGCGGCGGCATGTTCGCGCCGATCTCGCGCGAGGGCGGGCTCCTGCTCAACAACCTCCTGCTCTCCGTGGGCTGTGCCACGGTGCTGCTGGGCACGCTCTACCCGCTCCTTCTGGAGGCGGTCGGCGGCCCCAAGATCTCGGTCGGCCCACCCTACTTCAACGCCACCTTCGTGCCGCTCATGGTGCCGCTTCTGATCGCCGTCCCGGCGGGCACGATGCTCGCCTGGAAGCGCGGTGATCTCGCGGGCGTGGTGCAGCGCCTGAAGGTGGTGCTCGCGATCACGGCGGCCGCGTTCCTCCTGCAGCTGGTGCTGATGCGGGGTGTGGGCGTGCTCGCGGCGTTCGGCACCGCACTCGCAGTCTGGGTGATCGCGGGCTCGCTCTATGAGCTCGCGACCCGGGTACAGCTGTTCCGCGGCCCGCTCGCGCGCAGCTGGCAACGGGCCAGGGGCCTGCCGAGCTCCGCCTACGGCATGACGCTCGCCCATGCGGGCGTCGGCGTGTTCGTGATGGGCGTGACCGCCTCGTCGGCTTGGCAGAGCGAGGCGATCCTGGTGATGCGACCCGGCGATCAGGCCCAGCTCGCGGGCTACACCTTCACGCTCGCGGGCTTCGACGAGCGCGAGGGCCCCAATTTCGTCGCCCGGCGCGCGACCTTCGAGGTCACCGCGGACGGCGCGCCGGTGACCACGCTGCGGCCGGAGAACCGCTTCTATCCGGTGGAACGGCAGCCGACGTCGGAGGCCGCGATCCACACCACCATCTGGCGGGACCTCTACGCCGTGCTCGGGGAGCCGGTGGAGGGCCAGACGGGGCACACCGTGCGCATCTACCACAATCCGCTCGTGGCCTGGATCTGGGCCGGGGTGATCATGATGGGCGTTGCGGGCCTGCTCTCGCTCGCCGACCGGCGCCTGCGGGTCGGTGCCCCCACGCCTGCGCGCGCCCGGCTCGGCGCCGCAGCGCCTGCCGGAGGCTTGTCGTCATGACGGCGAGGCGCCTCCTGTTCCTCCTGCCCGTGCTGCTGTTCGCGATCGTGGGGGTCGGTCTCGCCGTCGGGCTGACCCGCGACCCCGAGGTGCTGCCATCGGTGCTGATCGGCAAGGACGTGCCCGAGTTCGAGCTGCCGCCGTTGGCGGGCCGCGACGGGCCGGGGTTGTCGACGGCGGATCTGAAGGGCGGCGGGCCCAGCCTGGTCAACGTGTTCGCGTCCTGGTGCGTGCCATGCCGGGTCGAGCACCCGCTGTTCATGCGGCTCGCGGAGCAGGGGGTGACCATCTACGGCATCAACTACAAGGACCCGCCCGAGAAGGCGGCGCAGTGGCTGGCCGATCTGGGCGACCCCTATGCCCGCATCGGCGCGGATCAGAACGGGCGCGTCGCGATCGACTGGGGCGTCTACGGCATTCCCGAGACCTTCGTGATCGATGCCCAGGGGCGCATCCGGCACAAGCACGTGGGGCCGCTCCAGGCGCACGACCTCGACCAGACGATCCTGCCCATGCTCGCGGAGCTCGCCCAGTGAAGCGTCTCGTGGTTCTCGTCCTGCTCGCCTGCCTCGCTGTGCCGGGGGCTTACGCGGCGACCAGTCCCGACGAGATGCTGGACGATCCCGTGCTCGAGCAGCGCGCGCGGGATCTCGGCAAGCAGCTGCGCTGCCTGGTCTGCCAGAACCAGTCGATCGACGATTCCGACGCACCGCTCGCCCGCGATCTGCGCCTGATCGTCCGCGAGCAGCTGGTCGCCGGCAAGGACGAGGCGGAGATCACGGCGTTCCTCACCGCGCGCTACGGCGACTTCGTCCTGCTCAGGCCGCCGGTCAGGCCCGCGACCTGGGGCTTGTGGTTCGGGCCGTTTCTCGTGCTCCTGCTCGCCGGTGCCGGCATCGTCATGTTCGTGCGCCGCCGGCGCGGCGTGGCGGCGGAGGCCACGGAGCTCAGCGAGGACGAGCGCCGGCGCCTCGATGCGCTGCTCGACCGTCCGGATCGAGAGCCCGCGGCCGGGATGCGCCGGTGACCGCATCGCGCACCACCCGGTTCGCACTGATCGGTTTGGTCGGCACGGCCACCGCGCTCGTAGCGGACCTCGCCCAGGCCCAGGTGCCGCTGCCGCGCTTCAAGCCGTCTTTCGAGGAGCGCGCGAACTTCGCCGAGATGTCGGTGGCGGCGCGCCGCGCCGTGCTGCGTGCCGTGGCCGAGGGGCTGAGCGCCCGGCTCGCGAACGATGCCGAGGACGTCGAGGCGTGGCTGCGGCTCGGCCAGGTGCGCATGTCCCTGGGCGAGCGCGCCGCGGCGGTCGAGGCGTACGAGCGCGCGGTGGCGCTCAAGCCCCGCTCGCCCAGTGTCCTGCGCGCCTATGCCTCGAGCCTGCTGGGCGGTGACGATCCCCTCACGCGAGCACCGCGGGTGAGCGCGGCGGCGGCGGCGCTGTACCTGCGTCTGGCCGAGCTCGCGCCGGCGGACCCGGAGCCGCACTGGTATCTCGGGCTCGCGGCGCTGCAGGCGGGGGCGCCGGATCGGGCGGCGCTGCACTGGCGCCGCGTGCTGGCGCTGCTCGGCCCCGAGGACCCGGGCCGCGCGCTGTTCGAGGCGCGGCTCGAGCAGATCGAGGCCGAGCTCACGGCCCCTTCGCGCAGCGAGACGTTCTTCTATCCCTGACCCCCCGACCCGATCTCCGATCTCAGACAGCAGACTCAGGCGCGGCCTGCCGTTCCTCGCGGGCGACGGTGGTCAGGCCCAAATCGTGCAGGATGGCGTAGAGTGCTGGCATCAGGATCAGCACGAGCACCGTCGAAGCCATGAGGCCGAAGGCGAGCGAGGCGACCAGCGGGACCAGCACCTGCGCCTGCAGGCTGCGCTCGAACAGGAGCGGCAGGAGCCCCGCGACCGTGGTGAGCGAGGTCAGGAGCGCCGGCCGGAAGCGGTCGCGGCTCGCCTGCTGCGCGGCTGCGACGACGTCCGTCTGCGGGTCGGCCGCGCGCAGCTTCACGAACAGGACCAGCAGGATCGAGTTGTTGACCACCACGCCCGC
>CAZXYL010000272.1:0-4805 GCA_964644915.1 uncultured Geminicoccaceae bacterium | reverse complement strand
GCGAGCGATGCCGAGGCGCTGACCGACGTGCTGCGCCTCTCCAAGGGCATGAGCTACAAGAACGTCATGGCGGGCCTGCCGATCGGCGGCGGCAAGGCGGTGATCATGGCGGACGCCCGCCGGCAGAAGAGCCGCGAGCTGCTGCTCGCCTTCGGGCGCGCGGTGGACCGTTTGGGCGGCGCCTATATCGCGGCCGAGGACGTCGGCATCACCGTCGACGACATCGCGGTCATCCGCGAGGCGACCTCGCACGTCGCCGGCAAGCCCAAGGGGCTGCACGCGAGCGGCGATCCCTCACCGTTCACGGCCAAGGGCGTGTTCCTCGGGCTCGAGGCGGCGGTGCGCTTCCGGCTCGGCCGGGAGACCGTCCGCGGCCTGCGGGTCGGCGTGCTCGGGCTGGGCTCGGTCGGGATGAAGCTTGCGGCGCTGTTGCACGAGGCGGGCGCCAGGTTGATCGTGGCCGATATCGATCCGCAGCGGGCGGACGAGGCGAAGGCGCGCTTCGGCGCAGAGAGCTGCGCGCCGGAGGCCCTGCCCGCCCGCGCGATCGACGTGCTCGCCCCCTGCGCGCTCGGCGGGCTGTTGACCCCCGAGGTGATCGGAAGGCTGCAGGCGAGGGTCGTCGCGGGTGCCGCCAACAACCAGCTGCGCGACGCCGCCTGCGGCAGGCTCCTGCACGAGCGCGCCATCCTCTATGCGCCCGACTACGTGATCAACGCGGGCGGCATCATCAACGTCGTCGGCGAGATCACGGGCACCTATGACAAGGACGCGGTGGACGCGGCGCTGGCGCGGATCCCGCAGACCCTGCTCGAGATCTTCACCGCCGCGCGGCGTACGGATCGCCCGACCAGCGAGATCGCCGACGAGATCGCGCGCCGGCGTCTCGCGGCGCTGGGCGCCCCCGCGATCCGCTCGGCCGCCTGAGCTCCGGTTCGAAGGTCAGGCGCAGCTCGCCTGCTCGGTCGGCAGCTCTGGCGCAGCATCGGTCTGGCGGCTCTCGTTCAGGCCGAAGCAGACGTCGTCCAGAGTGCCCGCGGCGACGCCCTTGCTCATCACCAGCACCAGGTCGTCGTCGAGCACCCGCACCGATTTGCGCAGCCGGGTGGCCGGCACGGGGATGCCGCTGTCGATGCAGGCGAGGACCAGGGCCGCGGCGATCTCGATCTCGTCGAACCGATACTGCGCCACGACCTCGCCCGCGGGCCTGCCGCCGGCCTCGGCGCCGACGTGCATGACGAGCGTGCAGGCAACCGGTGGGCCGCCCTCGATCTGAAGCCGCCTCGCATAGCCGAGCGCGATCGGCTTGCGGCGGTGCCGGGCGAAGTTCAACAGGGCGACCAGCGCCTCTTCCTTGGCAAAGATGATGTAGCGCAGCTCTCGCGGCATCGGCCGGTCTCTTGGAGCGCTCGATGACCGCCATATGCGGCGACGCCCGTTGTGATCCGGTTAAGGCTGCTCGACGGCCCGGGATCGATTGACGCCGCGCGCCGGCGGGCTCAACCTGCGCTCGGCATTGGGCCGGCACCCAAGAGGGCAGATGGCAGAGCAGGTGTTCGCCGAGGGCTGGAGCAGCGAGCCGTTCTGGTGGGAGGCGGCACCGCTGGAACCAGACGCCGCGGGCGGCCCCCTGCCCTCGCCGGTCGACGTCCTGATCGTGGGGGCAGGCTATACCGGCCTGTCCGCGGCGCTGGTCCTGGCGCGCGCCGGCCGCTCGGTGCTGGTCCTGGACGCCGGGCCGCCGGGCGGGGGCGCCAGCCGCAGGAACGGCGGCATGGTCGGCAGCGGCCACCGGCTGACCTGGCAGGAGCTGGTGCAGGCCTACGGCCAGCCGGCCGCGGACGCTCTGATCCGGGAAGGGCTGAGCGCGCTCGAGTTCGCCGCCGAGCTGATCGAGCGCGAGGAGATCGCCTGCCGGTTCGCGCGCACCGGCCGCTTCCGCGCCGCCTGGCGGCCGCAGCACTATGACCACATCGCGCGCGATATCGAGGCGCAGCAGCGCGCCTTCGGGCTCGAGGCGGACATGGTGCCCCGCGCCGAGCAGGAGCGCGAGGTCGCGACCGAGCGCTATCACGGCGGCTGCATCTATCACCGCCACGGCGCCCTGCACCCCGGCCTGTTCCATCAGGGCCTGCTCGAGCGGGCGCGGGCCGCGGGCGCCGTGGTGCAGGGCCATGCCGGCGTGCAGGGGATCGAGCGGGACGGCCCGGGCTTCCACGTGCGCACGGCCAAGGGCCCGGTGAGCGCACGGGACGTGGTCGTCGCCACCAACGGCTACACCGACGGGGCGACGGCGGACCTCGCGCGCCGGCTGGCGCCGATCCCGAGCTTCATCATCGCGACCGAGCGGCTGGGCCAGAACCGGGTCGGGAGCCTGATCCCGAACGGGCGCATGATCGTGGAGTCGCGCCGCGCGCATTGCTATTACCGGCCCTCGCCCGACGGCGAGCGCATCCTGCTCGGCGCGCGCGCGGCCCTGCACATGATTCCTGCCGAGCGCGCGGCGGCGCGGCTGCGGCGCTACCTCCTGGGCCTGTTCCCGTCGCTGGCCGATGCGCAGCTGACGCACAGCTGGAGCGGCTATGTCGCGTTTACGCGCCAGTGGTTGCCGGCCCTGGGCGTACGCGACGGGTTGCACTACGCGCTCGGCTACTGCGGCTCCGGGGTCGCCATGGCGCCCTATCTCGGCTATCGGATCGCGCACAGGCTCATGGGCACGGCGGACGGCCGCTGCGCCTTCGATGCCCTGCCGTTCCGGCCGTGGCCCCTGGCCTTCGGCATGCGCTTCGCTCTGCCGGCGCTGAGCGTCTGGCACCGGCTGCGGGACCGGCTGGAAGGCTCGTGAGCGGCGGACCCGAAGGGAGCGGCCAGCGGATGTACCGACTCTACGATTATCTGCCGTCGGGCAACGGCTACAAGGTGCGCCTGGCGCTCGCGCGGCTCGGCATGCCCTACGACCGGGTCGAGGTCGACATCCTGAAGGGTGAGACGCGCACGGCCGAGTTCCTGGCCAAAAACCCGAACGGGCGGATCCCGGTGCTCGAGCTCGAGGACGGTGGTCACCTCGCCGAATCCAACGCCATCCTGTGGTTCCTCGCCGACGGCACGCCAATGGTCCCGGACAGCCGCCTGGCGCGCGCGCAGGTGCTGCAATGGATGTTCTTCGAGCAGTACAGCCACGAGCCGTACCTCGCCGTCGCCCGTTTCTGGCTGAGCATTCTCAGGGTGGGCGAGGAGCGGCGGGAGGAGCTGCAGGCGCGCCAGAAGGGTGCGCGGGCGGCGCTCGTGGTCATGGAAGGGCATCTTCAGGACGCGGCGTACTTCGTGGGCGGGCGCTACTCGATCGCCGACATCGCCCTTTACGCCTATACGCATGTGGCGCCCGAGGCGGGTGTCGAGCTCGAGCCGTTCCCGGCGGTCCGGGCCTGGCTCGCCCGGGTCGCGGGGCAACCGGGCCACGTACCGATCACGCGGGCTTGAGCGCGGCGCCGGGCGATCTGGAGAAAAAGCTGGTGTCGGCCGGCCTCGGGCGGGATCATAGTGCAACCGTCAGGCGTTGCCGCTCCGACCGCCGTGTTGCCGTGCCGCCGCAACTCCGGTACGCCAGTTGCGCGCAGGCATCTGGAGATCTTTCAACCATAACTTCCAAGGAAAGCCCCTCCTGACTCAAGAAGGCGCCAGGCCGAGATCCATTCCGTCCCTCTCCGATCACTGGCATGGAAAGAACACCTGTCCCGCAGAGCTTGCGTGGTTCGCTCGACCTCCAATTCTCGTTGCTGAATATTGACGTACTCCCCGCCCGCCTTGCCATGGCATTGGCTTTGTGCAAGCTGGGGAGCGGTCGAGCGACGGGGTGATCGTCCCGAACCGCGGGAGGGCCCGCTCGAGGGACCGGTACGAGCAACGGGGCGGAGCATGAGGTATCTCAGCGTTCTCTATGCCGGCCTGAGAGCGCTGATGATCGCGACGCTCTCGGGCGGCGGCGGGGCGCAGGCGCAGAGCCCGCTCGATCGCGAGGTGGCGGAGTGGGACGCGGCGCGCGCCGCCGGCACGGCCGAGGCCTATCAGCGGTATCTGGAGCTGTATCCGGTGGGCCGGTACGCCAGCGAGGCCTTCCGCTGCATCGTCGAGCTGTCGATCGATCCGAACTCCCCCGAATGCGCGCCGGAGCCGGAGCTGCCGTCGCTGGTCGTACCCGGCGTGCCGGGGCCGTACTGATGATGGCGCTGGCGAGCTTGAAAGTCTCGGGGCGGCGCCGAAGATCATGTCAGAGGAAGTCGCGGGGCACTGTAACGTGAGCATGCTCGGCCGTTGGGCGCTGGTGTCGGGCGCGGTGGTGGGGCTGGCCGCCTGCGGGACGGCGCCGGCAACGCGGCCGGCGCCGGCCGCGGCCACGGACGACCCGGCGGCGCGGGCACGGACCGCCCTGGTGCAGCAGCAGCCCTTCCTGGTCTGGGGCAACCTGGTCGACCTGGTGCAGCAGAGCGACGAGCTCGAGATCACGCAGCTGGACGAGCGGGCGGGCTACATCGTGGCCCGCTACAGCGGCGACCCGGAACCTTACGTCAGCTGCGGCCCAACGACCGGCAGCTTCGAGCCGGTGCCCGCGGCGGCGCCGGCTGGTTCCGGCGCGACCAACGGCGTTCTCCGCCTCGACGGCCGGCTGATGGTCCAGGTCGAGCCGGAAGGGACCGATACGCTGGTCACCACCCGCAGCACCTACGTGCTGACCAGGTTCGCGGGCGGCGCGCAGGCGGACGGCGCGCCGCGCGGCCACGAGATCGTCAGCTTCGGCACGGGTGGCC
>CAZXYL010000271.1:0-2853 GCA_964644915.1 uncultured Geminicoccaceae bacterium | reverse complement strand
CGCTACTGGGAGGCGTTCAAGAAGGGGGTCTACAAGTACCCGGTGCCGATGCTCTTCACCTCGTTCCTGTTCGGCGAGATGGCCTCGGCCACGCTGTTCCACTCGATGCACCAGCGCACCACGATCCCGGTACTGAAGGAGGCGTTCCGCTGCGTCGGCCAGGACGAGGCGCGCCACCTCGGCATCTGCCTGACCATCCTGCAGAAGGTGCTGCCGGGCCTCTCCGAGGACGAGCGGCAGACCATCACCAAGCAGCTGCGCGCGGGCTTCGTCTTCCTCTCCGGGATCCTCTACCAGCCGCCGCGCGAGTTCTGGGAGCTGCCGAAGACCTTCGGCCCCGCGCACTTCCTGCTCGAGGACTGCGCGCGCAGCGCCGGCCTCGGCGTGCTCACGCTGGACGAGCGGCGCGAGAACTGGCGCCAGGCGGTGCTCAAGATGAAAGGCTTCGTCGAGCCGCACGGGATCGTCTTCCCGGCACTGCCCGAGATCGGCGTCGAGGGCGAAGAGGTCGCGTTCGACCCCGAGAACATCATCCCGGTGTTCTGATCGGCGCCCGAGCCCGATGGCTCGCACCCGCGCCGAGGACTACGAGGCCAAGCGCGCGCTGATCTTCGAGCGCGCAGCGGAGCTGTTCGCGCGCCAGGGTTTCGATCGCACTTCGATTGCCGAGATCGCGACCGAATGCCGGGCGTCGAAGTCCTGGATCTATCACTACTTCTCGTCCAAGGAGACGATCCTCCACGAGATCCTGCGCGACCACATGCATCTCCTGCTCGCCACGGCCGAGGACGCGCTCGTCGCCCACCGGCGGCCCGACCAGCAGCTGCGGGCGCTGCTCGGCGCGCTCATGGCGATCTACGCGCGCGCCCAGGCCAAGCACGTCGTGCTGTTGAACGAGCTCGACCGGTTGCCCCCGGCCCAAAAGGCAGAGATCCAGGATCTGCAGCGCCGCCTGGTCGGGCTGGTGCAGTCGCTGCTTCAGGGCGTCAACCCGTCGCTCGCGCAGCGGCGGAACCTGGCCAGGCCGATCACGATGATGCTCTTCGGCATGATCAATTGGACCCACACCTGGTATAACGCCGACGGCGCTCTGAAGCCCGACCAGCTCGCCGCCCTCGCGGCCAGCCTGTTCCTGCACGGTCTGGAGTCGTTCGCCGGCGAGAAGCGGCTGGCGGTCTAAGTCGCGCTCAGGCGGCAGCGTCCGCCGCGGCGTGCAGCGGGATCTCGATGCGGCAGCGTACGCCCTCGGGCCGAAACTCGAGCTGGGCCCGGCCACCGAGCTCGTAGCTGACGCTGTGCTCGATCAGTTTGCGGCCGAAACCGCGGCGTTCGGGCGCGCGCACCGGCGGCCCGCCCTGCTCCGCCCAGTCGAGCGCGATGCGCGGCTCGCCTAGCGCCTCCTCCAGGCGCCAGGCGACGTCGACCCGCCCCTCGGGCGTGGACAGCGCGCCGTACTTGGCGGCGTTGGTCGCCAGCTCGTGCAGCGTCATGCTGAGCGTGAGCGCGACGTTCGAGGGCAGCTGCACCGTCGGGCCGCTCAGGTGCACGTTCGCCTGGGTCCGATACGGGTCCAGCACCGCCTCGACCAGCGCGCGCAGATCGGTGTCGCGCCAGCTGTCCGTGAGCAGGCCCGAGGCCCTGGAGAGCGCGGCGATCCGGCCTTCGAAGGCGCGGTGAAACTGCTCCAGCGTGGCGCTATGGCGCAAAGTCTGCGCCGCGATGGAGCGGACCGCAGCCAAGCCGTTCTTCATCCGGTGGTTCAATTCGCGCAGGATGACCTGCTGCTGTTGTTCGGCATGCCGGCGCTTGCTCGCCATGTCATCGAAGCTCGCCGCGAGTTCCGAGAGCTCCTCGATGCCGCTGGCAAAATCGGCGCGGGCGGAAAGGTCGCCCGCCGCGATGCGGTCGATCGCGGCCCGGAGCTTCTTGATCGGCCGGCGGACGGCGTAGTCGGCGAACCAGAAGGCGGCGATCGCCGCGACCAGGAAGGCGGCTATGGAGAGGAGGGCCTGCCGCCGGAACAGCCGGTCCACCTCGGCGAAGATCGGGCCTTCGGCGAGGCCCACGTAGACCACGAGGTCGCGGGTCTCGCCGGAGCGGGCGAAGCCATAGAAGCGCCGCACCCCGTCTTCGCTCTCGCGGGCGATGCGGCCCTCCTCGGGCCCGAACAGCCGAGCGACGAAGTCCTCGTCGGCGATCGGCTCGCCGATCCGCTCGATGACATGCGGCACCCGGGCGACCAGATGGCCACGGCGATCGAGCACGCCGATCACCGCTTCCTCGGGCAGCGGGATGTCGGCCAGAAGGCGCGAGATCTCACCCGGCTCGAGGAGCAGCACGAGCACGGTGTCGACCTGGCCGCTCTGGTCGAGCGTCGGCTGCGCGAGCGCGATCACCTTGCGCCCGTCAGGCTCGCGCCGCATCAGCTTGCTGACCACCAGCGACTTCTCGTCCAGCACGCGCTGGAAGTAGGGCCGGTGCGCAATGTTGATCGGCTCGTCCTCGGCAGCACTGGTGCAGAACACGTCGCCGGCGGGTTCTGCCACCCGGATCAGATGCAGATGGTCGAAGCGCGCCGCCAGCCCGAGCAGCGTCTGCCGGCAGGCCTCACCGCTGCGGAAGCGGACCGCCGGCACCTCGCCCAGGGTGGCCATGAGGATCTCGGCGCCCTCGATGATCCGGTCGAGCTGCCCCGCGACCAGACCGGCCATCTGCTGCACCTGCTCGCCGACCTCCACCCGCCGCTGCTCGCGGTACCGCGCCTCATGGTAGATCTGCACCGCCAGCATCGGCACGAGAGCGAGCAGCACCAACAGCAGGAGACGGGTGCTCAACTTCCTCGGGCCGAGGGGA
>CAZXYL010000270.1:0-9802 GCA_964644915.1 uncultured Geminicoccaceae bacterium | reverse complement strand
GGACTTAAAATCCGCTGGCCGCAAGGCCGTGCGGGTTCGACTCCCGCCGTCCCTACCAGGGTGCTGGAGGCGCGTCGTCACTCCGGCTGATGGCAGACCGCCTCGATGCGGTGGCCGTCGGGGTCGACGACGAAGGCGCCGTAGTAGTTCGGGTGGTACTCGGGGCGCAGGCCCGGCGGGCCGTCGTCCTTGCCGCCGGCGGCCAGAGCCTCGCGGTGGAAGGCATCGACGGCAGCGCGGTCCGGGGCGGCGAACGCCGTATGATGGCTGTGCGGTGGGGTGGCCACGGGCCGGGGCGGCCTCGAGCCGCTGATCCAGAAGGTCGGGTGATCGGTGCCGTAGGCCGAGCCGGCAAAGCCCGGATCGTCGTCCACGTCCATGACGCGACGGGCGCCGAGCGGGGCGAGCGCACGGTCGTAGAAGGCACGCGAGCGGTCGATGTCCGCCACGGCGAGCGACATGTGATCGATCATCGCGCGTTCCTCCCTTTCGCGGTCGCCTGTTCAGATCACGACTCGAAGCCGCGCTCGGAGATCGGCAGCAGCGGCAGGTGGACCAAGGGGCCGAGCGCCGAGATGTCCGCCGGCCCCATGGCCTCGCGCGCCGCGATCAGGCGGCCGCCGCAGCAAAGGACCTGGTCCGCGAGCGCGATCATGCGCCGGTTCGGATGCGCATGCGGCGCCGCCTCGCGAATGCGCCGGCCTGCCGCCATCTCGTTGCCGCCGGCCTTGACCACGAGCGCGATCATCGCCGCCGCCATCGACCGGCTGATGCCGGCGAAGCAATGGATCAGGAGCGGCGCCTCCTCGTGGCTCCATTCGCGCAGAAATCCGATCAGTTCCTCCACGTGCTCGAGGTCGGGGTGGATGTGCCCGTCCATGGGCTCCGTGATGTCGTGGATCTCGAGCCGCAGGTGCCGCGCGATCTCGATGCCGATCGGGGTCGGCGGCTGCTCGTGCGTTGCCACCAGCGAGACCAGATGGCTGGGGCCCAGGGCTTCCACGTGCCCCGGCATCTCGGCAAGGTTGCAGACGTAGATCATGGGGTCCGCGCGGTGTGGGTCCAAGTCGGGTAGATCGTCCGGCCAACAGATGGCATCTTCGGGGCCGTGAATCCAGCCGCTCGTGCCAGCAGAACGGGCCGGTGTCGAAGTGGAGCGGATGGCGGGACGGCCATGCGTCGGGGTCCGGGAGCGAACCGCGGCATGGACTGGCGGCGCAGGATCGCTGACGAGTTCGACCGTCTGGCCCCGTCGTGGGATGCCCGGCACGGGCCGGCCTCCCTGCGGGGCACGGCATTGCGCATGCGCACCGCCTGGCTGCGCGATCTGTGCAGGGGCTATCCACGCCCGCGGCTTTTGGACGTGGGCTGCGGCACCGGGCAGCAACTGCTCGCGCTGGCCGGGGATCTGGAGCAAGGCGTGGGCATCGACGTCTCCTCGGCGATGATCGAGCGCGCGCACCGCAATGCCGGCGAGGGTCCGCAGGCGGATCGCCTGCGCTTTTACGCGCTCGCCGCCGAAGAGATGTGCCCCGAGCGCCTGGGCACATTCGATGTGGTGCTGTTCGGCGCCTCGCTCGAGCACATGGCGGAGGTGCCGGCGCCGCTCGCCCGGGCGGCCGGGGTGCTGCGCCCGGGCGGCGTCGTGATCCTGGTCCTGGTGCACCCGTGGCATCCACGTGGCCTCTGGGCCCGCCTGGCGGCGAGCCGCGGGGCCATGCCGGCGCTTCGTCAGCTTAGCCCCGGCACCCTGCGTCGCTGCGCGGCGGCCGCTGGCCTCGCCCTGGTCGCCCCGTTCGGTCCGAAGTGCCTGCGGGCAGTCGGTTGGACTCGCCGTCTCGGGCACTGGGCGTGGCACGGACTCCTCGCCCCGGCTGCTTTCGGCAGCTATGTGGCCGTCTTCTCCGGATCCGCGCAGCAGTAGCGCACAGACGCAGTCGATGGTGTTGTCAAACAGCTCTCGTAGAGCACGACTCGAGCCGTATCATGGCCGGACTCGATCCACGGCTGTCCGGTTAACTCGAGGTTAATCTCTCTCGAGCATCCTGCCGCTGGCATGCGATGATGGGAATCCGTGCGGCGGCTCCAGATTGGGCGGGGCACGGACTCCCACCGTAGCCTGCGGCATAGGTGGATGGTGCCGGGAAGAGGTTAACGAGCCGTTGATCTCGGGGCTTGTCTCCGTCGGCATGGCAAACGCCGGGCTGACCAAAGCCTCTCACCGGGGTCACCAACGCCCTGACCGGGCTCACCAAAGCCCCCCGACTGCCCTCGGGACCTGCGCCGCGCTTTGCATCGCGAGTCCGGCGCACGCCCGAACGGACAGGCAGAGACTCGATCCGGGCACTCGTTCAAGCTCGGGCGCGGCAACTGCCGGCTCGAGGTCCAGAGCCGAGCGACGACCTGTGGGGCGGACCCCTTCGAGACTGCAGAGGCGGGTTCGGCGTCGGCGAGCCAGGGTTGCGTCGCCCGGACAGTCCATGGCATTCCCGGCAGCCGTGCCGACGGACAGAGCGGTGTTCTGAGCCCATGAGGTGGTCCTTGGGAAGCGGGCCCTATGCCGCGGCGGTGACGCTGCTGCTCATTGCGCCCTTGGCAGCGGGTGCGCTCCGGAGCCCCGGTCTCGCGTTCGCGCCGCTGATCACGCTGTGCGCCGTCGCGGCGTACTTCTTCTTCGATCGTGTCTGGCGCCCGGACGGGAGCGCCACGATCCCGGCTTGCCTGGGCATGCTGTACGCGCTCACCCTGCCCGGCATCATCGCAGGTGCCGGCGCGCGTTACTATGCCTTCTATTACCTGCTGGTCCTCCTGGTTTTCGCGCAGCTCCTGTGGTTCGCCGATCGCAACGTCGTCTTGCGACTGCTCGTGGTGCTTGTCTCGACGCTCGTCATCCTGATCGGCCTGGTGTTCGCCGGCCATGCCCTGACGGCCGGGGTGCTGCCGACGCGAACGGTCCTGTTCGCCATCTACCAGACCAACTACGAGGAAGCTGTCGCCTACCTCACGGCGGTCGTGGGCACCTCGACGGTCGTGGCCATGACCATGGTCCTGCTCGCGCTGGTCGTGCTGCTCGCGCGGGCCCGAGCGCTGGCGCCGCGTCTGTCCTTCCCCTACCAGGCCGTGATTTGCGTTCCGGTCGTCGTCGGACTCTGGGTCACTGCTGACGGCTCGAACGAGCTGCGCGTGCTGACCACATCGCTCGAGTACCGCAGCCTGCTGCGCGAGTACCGCCGCGTGGCCGCCGAGCGGCGGACCACGGCTCAGGACATCGAGGCGGCGCAGACCCGTGCCGAGCCCGAGGTCCACGTTATCGTGATCGGCGAGTCGACGACCCGCAACCACATGGGGCTCTACGGCTATTTCCGAGATACCACGCCCCATCTCTCCGGCATGGCCGAGGACCTCGTGGTCTTCACCGACGTGATCTCGAGCCACTCGCACACGATGCACGCGCTGCAGAAGGCGCTCACGCTCGCGAGCGTGGACAACCAGCTCGACTACACCGATTCTCGGGCCTACAGCATCATCGAGCTGCTGAATGCGGCGGGCGTGAGGACGTACTGGCTGAGCAACCAGAAGCGGTTCGGCCTCTGGGACGATCACGTCACGGTGCTCGCCGAGGCCGCCGACCAGATCACGTTCGTCTCCCGCCGGCTCGGCAAGCGCGTCCAGCCCGGCCCCGACGCGCGCGTGCTGCCGGCGTTCCGCGAGGCGCTGCGCGATGGCCGGAGCGGCTCGAAGGTCATCTTCGTGCACCTGATGGGGACGCACTGGCCCTACGAGCAGCGGACCGACCGGCGCCATGCGCGCTTTGCCGGCCGGCCCGGCCCCGCTCTGGTCGGCGGCCTGGAGCTCGACGAGAAGCTCGTGCCCGAGGTGAATCACTACGACAATGCCGTGCTCTACGCCGATTTCATCCTGAAGGGCCTCATCGATATCCTCGCCGAGGACGGGCCGGCCGCGTCATCGCTGCTCTACTTCTCCGATCACGGCGAATCGCCGCTCGAGGGTACCGGTCACGACGCGTCCCGGTTCTCGAGAGGCCACGTGGAGATCCCTTTCCTGTTCTGGTTTTCCGAGGGCTTTCGCGAGAGCCATCCGGACCTGATCGACGACCTGCGCCGGAATGCAGACAAGCGATTCATGACCGATCGGCTCGAGCACGTGATCCTCGATCTCGTCGGCCTCGCGACTGAGCATCTGGAGCCGGAAGCCAGCCTGCTCCGTCCCGAGTTCGCCGAGGTCGCACGACGAGCCCTGGACGGCAAACTCGACTACGACCGGTACGACGACCCGCTGCTCAGGGCGAAGGCCAATCTCCGACAGATCCGTGAGCACGACCTCGCCCTCGGGGAGCGGCTCTGGGCCCACCGGGTCAACTCGCTCGGCAAGTTGAGCGAGGCGATCGGGCTGTTCGCCGGCGTCGAGCTGGATCTCGTCTTCAACGCCGAGCGGAACGTCTTCGAGGTACGGCACCCGCCTGTGCCCCATACCGGGCTCACGCTCGAGGATGTCTTGGGGTTCCTGCGGCGCCAGGATGCGGCGACGGCCCTGTGGCTCGACATCAAGAACATCGGCCACGACAACCTTGGCCAGGTCGTCGAGCGCCTCGTCCACCTCGACGAGCACTACGGCTTCAAGGAACGCTCGATCGTCGAGACCGGCTTCACGGGCGCCGGTCTGGATCGCCTGGCCGCGCGAGGGTTCTACGTCAGCTATTACCTGCCGACCAGGAGGATCAGGACCGCCCTGCGGGAGGACGACCGTCAAGCCCTCGAGCAGCTGGCAGCGGAGATCGCAGGCGTCGCGAAAACGCACCAGGCGCGGGCGATCTCGTTCGACTTCGGGCTCCGCCCCTTCGTCGATCGCCATCTCTCGGCATGGCCCGCCGCTCGGGATCTGGATCTGCTCACCTGGGACCTCGCGGTGAGCAGCGCGGAGCAGCGCTTTGCCAGGCGGCTTGCGCGGCGCCCTGCCGACGACCGGATCAAGGTGATCCTGGTGCCGTTTCCCTCCCGGTTCGACATCTGATCACGACGGATCGATCGAATGCGTCTGTGCACCAGCCGGACCACGCGCGGTGGATCTCACTCGTCGGCCTGCGCGCAGCTCACGCAGCGCGGCGTGGTCGGGTCGAACTCCAGGCGCTTGGGCGCGATCGGCTCGCCGCAGGCGACGCAATCACCGAACTCGCCCTCCTCGAGCCGTTCCAGTGCCGCCTCGATCCGACGCAGGCGGGTCTGGCGGCGGCGCTCGGTCTCGAGCGCCATGGCCTGCATCTGCAGCGCGTCCATCCGTGAGAGGCGGCCGACGCTCTGCTGATCGAGGGTGACCGGCCGGCGAGACTCCCGGTCGGCATCGCTGCTGGTCAGGACCTCCTCGCGCTCCTGGAGCGGGCGCCGCCGCATGTCCTGCAGGTCGATGTCGTTCCGATCGCTCATCTCGTCAGGTCCCGACTGGGAGAAATGCGGCCGCGCGCAAGCGCCGCAGCCGCAAGGGCGTGGAGGGCTACACACGATCGCGCAGACCGTCTACCGTCCGCGCGCCCGCCCGTGAGATGGACGCGGACGGCGGGGCTCCGGTCGACCGTGTCGGGCCATCGCACCTCATGGGCCTTCGAACCAAGGATGCCATGTCCGGTCGGGACATCAAGCTGCTCGTCTCGGGTTTCCTGCTCGCGCTGTTCTCGAGCTTCGGCCAGACCTTCTTCATCGCCCTGTTCGGCGGTCAGATCCGCGCCGAGCTCGGGCTCGGCCACGGCGCGTTCGGCGGCATCTACTCGCTCGCCACGCTGGCCAGCGGCTGCGTCATGCTCTGGGTGGGCGCGGCCCTGGACCGGGTCAGCCTGCGCAGCTATTCGGCGCTCGCCGTCGCCGCGCTCGCCGGCGCCTGCGTCCTGATCGCCACGACCCAGAGCGTCCCCCTCCTCGTGCTCGCCCTGTTCGGGCTGCGCCTCGCCGGCCAGGGGATGATGAGCCATGCCTCGGTCACCGGCATGGCGCGCGCCTTCGAGCGCCACCGCGGCAAGGCGATCGCGGCGGCCACGCTCGGCCACCCGGCGGGCGAGGCCGTGCTGCCGATCGTCGCGGTGACGGCGGCCGCTGCGCTCGGCTGGCGCAACGTCTGGCTCGCCGCCGCGCTCCTACTGGCCGCGGCGCTCCTGGTGCTGCTGCGGCTGCTGCGCGACGCCGACCCGTCCCGCCCGGTGGCACCCCCGGCACCCGGGGAGCCGCTGCGCGCCGCATCGCGCACCCGCGCCGAGATGCTGCGCGATCCGCGCTTCTACCTCATGGCTCCGGCGCTGGTCGGCCCGAGCTTCATCATCACGGGCTTCTTCTTCCATCAGGTGCACCTGGTGGAGGTCAAGGGCTGGGACCTCGCCTGGTTCGCGTCGTGCTTCGCCGCCTATGCCGCCGCGTCGACCGCGGGCCTGATCCTGGCCGGCACGCTGATCGACCGGCTCGGCGCCATGCGGCTGATGCCGGCCTACCTGCTGCCGCTCGGTCTCGCCTGCGCGGTCCTGGCGCTCGGCCGGCACGACCTGGTGGCGCTCGCGTTCATGAGCCTCGCCGGCCTGACCATGGGCGCCGCGGTGGCGATCGTGGCGGCGATGTGGGCCGAGGTCTACGGCGTGGCGCATCTGGGCGCGATCCGGGCGCTGGCCGCCTCGCTCTCGGTGGTCGCATCGGCGCTGGCGCCGGCCTCGATGGGCTGGCTGATCGACGCTGGCGTGACCATGGAGGCGATCGCGCTCGGCTCCGCTGCCTATCTGCTGTGCGCCAATCTCCTGGTCGCGGCCGCGCTCCTGCGACCGGCAGCGCCCACGCGCCTCTGACCGCGCCCGAGCCACGCCGGCGTCTACACAAGCGCGGCGGTTCATCTTATATGCGGGTGCGCGTCGCGGCATCCGCCCGTGGCGGTCGGACACAGGGCGAGGTGACGTGACCAGCATTCTCGAGGTATCGGAGCCCGGCATCGCCCGGGAGCGGGGGACGCCGCTGCCGCGGCGGACGTTTGCCATCATCTCGCATCCGGACGCCGGCAAGACCACGCTCACCGAAAAACTGCTCCTGTTCTCGGGCGCGATCCGCCTCGCGGGTGCGATCAAGGCGCGCGGCGATCGCCGGCGGACGCGCTCCGACTGGATGGAGATCGAGCGGCAGCGCGGCATCTCGGTCTCGAGCTCGGTGATGAGCTTCGAGCACCGCGGCCTCGCCTTCAACCTGCTCGATACGCCGGGTCACGAGGACTTCAGCGAGGACACCTACCGCACGCTGACCGCGGTCGATTCCGCGGTCATGGTGATCGACGCGGCCAAGGGCATCGAGCCGCAGACCCGCAAGCTGTTCGAGGTCTGCCGGCTGCGCGATGTGCCGATCATGACCTTCATCAACAAGATCGACCGCGAGGCGCGCGACCCGTTCGAGCTGCTGGACGAGATCGAGCACAGCCTGGCGCTCGACGTCAGCCCGGTGACCTGGCCGGTCGGCATGGGCGCGGACTTCCGTGGCAGCTACGATCTGCGCGCGCACCGGCTGCTGCTGCCGTCCGAGGCGGGCGAGGCCCGGACGCTCGCCTGCCGTGACCTCGGCGACGCGCGCCTGGACGACCGGGTCGACGCGGCGACGCTTGCGAGCTTCCGCGAGAGCGCCGAGCTCGCGCTGTCGGCCTATCCCGAGCCGGATCGCGGCGCCTATCGCGAGGGTCATCTGACCCCGGTCTACTTCGGCAGCGCGCTCAAGGACTGCGCCGTGGGCGCGCTCCTCGACGGCCTCGCGGACGCGGCGCCCCCGCCCCGGGCGCAGCCGGCGGAGCCGCGCCCGGTGCAGCCGGACGAGCCGGAGGTCGCGGGCTTCGTGTTCAAGGTCCAGGCGAACATGGACCCCAACCACCGCGACCGGGTGGCCTTCATGCGCGTCTGCTCGGGCCGCTTCCGCCGCGGCATGAAGCTGCGCCAGACGCGCACCGGCAAGAGCCTCGCGATCCACAGCCCGATCTTCTTCTTCGCGAAGGAGCGAGAGCTCGCCGAGGAGGCCTGGCCCGGCGACATCATCGGCATCCCCAATCACGGCACGCTGCGGGTCGGCGACACGCTGACCGAGCGCGAGGAGCTGCGCTTCTCCGGCATCCCGAGCTTCGCACCGGAGA
The DNA here is from genome assembly GCA_964644915.1 of uncultured Geminicoccaceae bacterium. Lineage (GTDB taxonomy): Bacteria > Pseudomonadota > Alphaproteobacteria > Geminicoccales > Geminicoccaceae > CAZXYL01. Next base: position 1,654 of record CAZXYL010000270.1, on the reverse strand, counting down.
TCCTGCGCCGGGTCCGCCTGGACGATCCGATGCGGGCCAAGCAGCTCAGGCGGGCGCTCGAGGATCTGGCCGAGGAGGGCGTCACCCAGGTGTTCCGGCCGATGTCCGGCGCGCAGCCGGTCGTGGGCGTCGTCGGCCCCCTGCAGCTCGACGTGCTGAGTGCCCGGATCCACGCCGAGTACAATATCGCGGTGGGCTTCGAGGATGCGCCCTACGAGACCGCGCGCTGGGTGAGCGCCGACGATCCGGCGGAGCTCGAGCGGTTCGTCGCCCGGCAGCGCGCCAGCCTCGCCGAGGACCGCGACGGCGCGCTCGTGTTCCTCGCCCGCAACGCCTGGGATCTCAACCGCACCATGGAGGAGTGGCCGGCACTGCGCTTCAGCGCTACGCGCGAGCGCGATTAGAGGCGAAGAAAACGTTGCACCCGCGCACCGGTGGCTTGCGGCAGCTAAATCTGAAGAAAGCGGCGCAGAAAGCACGAGCATCAATGGAAAATCGCGACCGGCTCCGCTAAATCACAAGAAAGCGTTCGCGCGCGCCTTTCCATCATAGTTTCCCCGGCTACTGAGGAGGCAGCTTGCCGGTACTCGAGGGCATGAGCCTTGCGATCCTGGTCGGCGCGGGCCTCGTGGCCGTGAGCATCTTCACGAGCCTGGTCTCGTTTCGCGTCGGCGCACCGCTGCTGCTCGTCTTCCTGCTCCTGGGGCTGGCGGTCGGCGAGGACGGGCTCGGCCTCGAGTTCGACAACGTCGCCGTGGCCTACTTCATCGGGTCGGTGGCGCTCGCGATCATTCTCTTCGACAGCGGCTTCGGCACGCGCCTGCGCACCTTCCGCGCCGCCGCCGTCCCGGCGATCGTCCTGGCCACGGTGGGCGTGGTGCTGACCGGCGGGATCACCGCGGTCGGCGCCCGGCTGCTGTTCGGCTTCGACTGGCTGGAGGCGCTCCTGCTCGGCGCGGTCGTAAGCTCGACCGACGCGGCCGCGGTCTTCTTCCTGCTGCGCGTCGGCGGCATCACGGTGCGCGAGCGGGTGCGGGCCACGCTGGAGGTCGAATCGGGTAGCAACGACCCGATGGCGATCCTCCTGACGCTCACCCTGGTGACGCTGCTGGTCGAAGAGAGATCGACGGACGAGCCCGCCCTGGCCCTGGCCGGTTTCTTTGCGCAACAGTTCGGCCTCGGCATCGTGCTCGGCCTCGCCGGCGGCTGGCTGATCGCGCAGATCGTCAACCGCGTCGACCTCGAGCCCGGGCTCTACCCGCTCATGGTGCTGAGCCTCGCCCTGTTCCTGTTCGCGGCCGTCAACATGATCGGCGGCAGCGGCTTCCTGGCCGCCTATGTCGCCGGGCTCGTCTCCGGCAATGTCCGGCTGCGCGGCGCCGCAGGGCTGCGGCGATTCCAGGCGGGCATGACCTGGCTGAGCCAGATCGCCATGTTCCTCACGCTCGGCCTGCTGGCGACGCCGTCCGAGTTTCCGGCGATCGCGCTCGCGGCCGTGGGCCTGGCGCTGATTCTGATCCTGATCGCGCGCCCGGTCGCGGTCTGGCTCTGTCTGCTACCGTTCGGCTACAACCGCAGGGAGCTGACCTTCATCTCCTGGGTCGGCCTGCGTGGCGCGGTCTCGATCCTTCTGGGGATCCTGCCCCTCGTCTAC
>CAZXYL010000269.1:0-2275 GCA_964644915.1 uncultured Geminicoccaceae bacterium | reverse complement strand
GCGAGCTTGTTCTGCGCGTCGGCCGGCCGGTCCTCGTCGCACAGCTGCTGAGCGCGCACGATCAGGGTTCCGACGGCGTCGTCCACGAACTCGCTGATCTGCGCGTCGGCGGCCCTCGCCTGTACGTTCTGGATGCCGCTGGTGCAGGGTTGGCCCGCGACCTCCTCGGGTGCCGGCACCGTCAGCTCCGTGTCCTCGAGCAGGATCGTCCAGGCCTCGGTCAAAGAGGCCATGGCCATTTCGCTGTCGCCCTGAGCGCAAGCCTGTCTGGTCGTCTCCCACAGCTGCTGAACCTGTCCCTCCTGCTGCGGGTCGTCGATGACGACGACGTTGGCGATGCTCTCGAACCGCCTGAGCTCTTCATCGCAGATCTCCGCCTGTGCGCGGACGAACCCCGGTGGGAGCAGCACTAGGGCGAGCACGAGACTCGACACGAGCAGCAGGCGCACGGGCAGGGAGTCGAATCCTCGGGTGAGGTGGCGTTATAGTGGGGCTCCACCGGATGGCGGCTGTGGCTGAGGGACAACGGCGCGGCGGGGGCCGCCGTTCCAGCGCAGCGCGGACCTGCCCCGTGAGAGGGACCGACATGACGGCGACGCCAGGGCAGAGCATCGCAGGGCAAGATCTCGACGAGCGGATCCTCGAGACCACGCTCGATCTCGGCGAGGAGCTCGGCTGGGAGAACGTGCGCCTGCACCAGGTGGCGGAGCGGCTCGACCTGCCGCTGACGGAGATCGCGCGCCGCTACAATGATCTCGATGCCGTGGCCAACGCCTGGTTCAGGCGGGCGCGCGACGCCATGCTGGAGGGCGACGAGCGGCTCCGCTCCGCACCGCCGCCGGAGCGGCTGGAGGCCGCGATGATGCGCTGGTTCGACGCCCTCAGCCCGCACCGGGAGCTCACGGGCGAGATGCTGGGCGAGAAGCTCTACCTCAGCCACCCCCATCACTGGGTGCCGATGATCTTCGACCTGTCGCGGCTGATCCACTGGTTCCTGGACGCGGCGGCGATCAGGAGCACCGGGCGGCAACGCCAGCTCGCCGAGATCGGGCTGACGCTGATCTTCCTGAGTGCCCTGCGAACCTGGTTGCGCGACCACACGCCTCAGCAGATGCGCACCCGCGCCTTCCTCCACCGGAGCCTGACCGCCGCCGACCGCAGGCTCGCGCGCTCCCGCTAGCTCACGTCTGCTGGTTGACCGCCGATCGTCGCGAATCGCCTCGGGGGATTCGTTTTCTGCATTTGCGAGGAATAACTGTCGAACCGTCCTGTTTGCGTACGTGATCGGCGAGAGCAAGACCAGGCTTGATCCACTTTCCACCCGTGGGGTCCTGGATGCTCAGCAGGCTGGCCGGGTGCGCGGTATCCGCCGCCCGGGGCTCGACCCGATCCGGTGCTGGCCAAGGCCAAGGCGATCGATCAGGCGCTCGTCGAATTGCCTGTCCTGCCGGCGCTGTATTTGGACGGTTCAGGTACGGGGAACGCCAGAGCGCGGACCCCTGGGCCATCAGCGAGACGACGCGCTGGTGCGCCGGCCCAGCTCACGCAAGCTTGGTGTCACCTGATCTCATCCGGCCGGCGCATCCAACGACGCTTCGATGCGCCGGCCATTTTTTTTCACCCAACCGGGCCCGGCCGACCGTGAGCGAACGGATGCTGCCGGGCACACAATTGCTAGAGGAACGTCATGATGATGCTTCGTAATGGTCGACTGGCTCTGCGCACCGCCTGTGCCGGCGGCGCGCTCGCGCTGCTGCTCGCCGCCTGTGGCGAGCCGGCGCCGGACGCGGGCGATCCGGGGGCCATGCCGCCCGCCGAGCAGCAGGGCGAGGTGATGCCGCCGGCCGAGCAGCAGGGCCAGGTGATCGAGCCGGCTCAGGACCAGCAGTCCATGGCCACCGGTGACGAGCTCGGCGACACGCCGGACACCACCCAGCAGTAAGCGGCCCGGGCGCTCACGCGCCTGCGGACCCGAACCTTCGATGCGGAGCGATGGGTACGTGCCATCGCTCCGCTTCGTTTCTTTGAGGATCCGTCAGCCCGGCGCGTCGTCCGCGCCCCACTCGGTGAGTTGCGCGCGTGCTTTCTCGACCAGGTGCTTCGCGCCGATCGCCTCAAAGATCGCCAGCGCCTCGCGTGTTCGCCTCAGCGCCTCCGCCCGCTCGCCGAGTTGATCGAGCGCGAGCGCGGAGTTGAACAGCGCGTTGCCCTCGCCAATCCGGTCGCCGATTTCGCGGCTCAGGCTGAGCGCTTCTTCTAGGTAGCGGCATGCTTG
>CAZXYL010000268.1:0-1693 GCA_964644915.1 uncultured Geminicoccaceae bacterium | reverse complement strand
GAGACCTTCCTGTTGCTCGATCCGGATGTGATCGAGGCGGCGGTGATGCCTCTCGGCGATCTGAACGCCAGCCGGCTGTGGCGTGCGGTCAGCGTCGGCTCGGTGTTCGAGGACGCCGAGATCCAGCCGCGCATTCACACTGATCTTGGACAGTTGCTGGACTTGGGCGGGGGGTAAGCTGTTGATTTTGTTGAGGCGGGAGTCGGGGCATGGCGATTTCGTAGTGCCAAAATTCGACATGGCGTCAGCGTTTTTGCGTTGAATTTTCTGGGGCGCTTCATACGCTTGTGGCATGTATGTTCGTGCCAAGACTGTGCGCCACCGCGACAAGACCTACGAGTACCTGCAGCTGGTCGAGGCGCGCCGCGAGGCGGGGCGCAACCGCCAGCGGGTGATCGCGACGCTGGGCCGGCTCGACCAGGTCTCTGCCTCAGGCCAGCTGGACCGTCTGGTCGCCGGCTTGGCACGGTTCTCCGAGCACCTGCGGGTGGTCGCGGTGGAGCGCGAGGGCGCGCTCGCCGCGCGCACCGCAAAGAGCTGGGGACCGGCGCTGGTATTCGGCCGGCTGTGGGCATGTCAGGGGCTGCCCGGCATCCTCGGGCGGCTCGCGGCGCACCGCAAGTTCGGCTTCGACGTCGAGCGGGTCACCTTCGCGCTGGCCCTACAGCGACTGATGGCGCCGGGATCGGACCGCCAGGGCGCGGGTTGGCTGGAGACCGTGGAAGCGCCGGGCTTCGAGGCCATTCGCCTGCACCAGATGTACCGGACGGTGGCGGCGCTCGCCGAGATGCGAGAAGACCTGGAGCGCGAGCTGTTTCTCGCCGAGCGCGACCTGTTCTCGGGCGGCCTCGATCTCGTCTGCATCGACACCACCTCAACCTACGTCTACCGCGAGCATGAGCATGACGGCGCCCTGCGGCGGCGCGGCTACTCCCGCGATAAGCGCCCGGATCTCCTGCAGTTCGTCGTGTGTCTCGCCGTCGACCGCCGCGGCTGGCCCGTGGCCTGGGAGGTCTTCCCCGGCAACACCGCCGACCGTCCCGCCTTTGAGGCGATGGTCGCCAGGCTGCGCGAGCGCTTTTGCATCGGCCGGGCGTGCGTCGTCGCCGACCGCGGGATGATCGCCCGCGACACCCTCGCCTATCTGACCGGCCACGATACGCCCTGGGATTATATCCTCGGCTGCCGGCTGCGTGGCGACAAGGCGGTGCGCGACATCGTCCTTGCCGATCCCGGGCCGTTTCGGCGCCTGACCGACGGCCTTGAGGTCAAGGACGTGCGCCTCGGCGAGCGGCGCTATGTCGTCTGCCGCAACCCGGCCGAGGCCGAGCGCGATGCCCGCATGCGCGAGGGCATCGTCGAGCGCCTGCGCGCCACGCTCTCCCACGGCCCGAAGGCAGTGGTCGGTAACCGCGGCTTCGCCCGCTTCCTGACCCTGGATAAGGGCGCCGTCGCCATCGACGCCGCGGCGATCGAGGGCGACGCCCGCTTCGACGGCATCTTTGTGCTGCGCACCAACACCGAACACCCGGCGGACGAGGCCGCCCGCCTGTACAAGGGCCTGTGGCGGGTCGAGCGCGCCTTCCGCGAGGTCAAGTCGACCCTGGAGATCCGCCCGATCTATCACCAGAACGACGAGGCTTGCGTCGGCCACCTCGTCGCCGGCTTCCTGGCGCTGCGCCTGGAAGTCGAC
>CAZXYL010000267.1:0-4479 GCA_964644915.1 uncultured Geminicoccaceae bacterium | reverse complement strand
CGCCAGCGGATGCCCTTGTGCCTGGCCTTATGCTCCGATGGGATATGTCGGGACGCCTCCGAGATCCGTTCCAGATTGCGTTCCACGACGTCGCGGGTCACCCAATCGGCAGTGTAGGCGGCGAGATCCCTGCCCGCGGTGACCGAATCGATCCTGGCGATCGCCTCGAGGATGTGACGGAGGCGGTCTGCGAGGGGCGTCCGCGCCATCAGAACACCTCGACCAGATCGTCCCTGATCGTCTGCCACAGGCGCGGTGGGACATCTTCGCGGATCACCACGTCGGTGTCGCGCCCGATCAGCTCGCAGAACTCGACCCGCACCTCGGCCAGATCGAGCAGCGAGAATTCGTGTGCCGGCGGCGCGCTGATCAGGACGTCCACGTCGCTGCCTGGCCCCGCTTCGCCTCGGGCCAGCGAACCGAACAGCCAAAGCCGTGCCGCGCCCAGGCACGCAGCTCGGCCTCGTGCGCGCGGATCGTGCGGGCGACGTCCTCGCGCTCGGCGAGGGCGCTCTTCTGGCGGCAGCGGTCAGGTTTCATGTCCGCCCAACGCTTGATTCGCGTCGGGCGCTTCGGGGGCGCACACGCGCGCAGAGCGCCTCCTCGATGGCACCTTCCGGCGCCAGGGCCTGCTGCAGCTGCGGCCCGAGCTCGGCGAAGCCGGCCGCATCCTCGCCCGATGCCAGCGCTTCGCGCGCATAGAGGCCGTGGTTCAGGGCGTTGCCCGGCAGCGGGCGAGGCCTGCCATGACGTTGATCCGGAGAAACGAACCCGGTCACGGCCACGCGAGCAGGCTGTCCTGTCAGGCGAGCCGTCCGATCGTGCGCCGATAGGCTGCAGCGATCGGCCCCCTGTCGACGTGCTGCCCATCGCGCACGCGCCAGCGGCCGCCGACCATGACGTCGCGGACCAGATTGGCGTTGCCCGAGAACACCAGTGCGTCGAGCACGAAGTCGCCGCTGCGGCCGCACAGGAGCGGGTGATCCGCATCGATGCGGACGAGATCCGCGCGATCGCCGGAGGCCAGACGGCCGATCCGCCGCCCGAGCGCCTGCGCGCCGCCGGCGAGCGCGGCCCGGAACAGGCGGGCGCCGCAGTGGGGTTCGTCGGTCGAGGCTGCGACCACACGCCGCAGGCTGGACAGCCGCTGCCCGTACTCGAGCCAGCGCAGCTCCTCGACCGGGCTGACCGAGACGTGGCTGTCGGAGCCGATCCCGAACCGGCCGCCGGCATCCAAAAAGGCGGCGAGATTGAACAGACCGTCGCCCAGGTTTGCCTCGGTGGTCGGGCACAGCCCCGCGACGGCGCCGCTGCGCGCGAGCCCTTCGGTTTCGGAATCGTCCATATGCGTGGCGTGGATCACACACCAGCGTGGCCCGACTGTTGCATGATGCAACACATGTTGGACCGGTCGCTCGCCGCACCACTCCAGGCACTCCCGCACTTCCCGGGCCTGCTCGGCCACGTGGATGTGAACGGGTGCGCTCGGGTCGATCCGGTCCAGCATGGCCACGGCCGCGTGCAGCTCCTCATCGGGAACCGCGCGCAGCGAGTGCGGCGCGATTCCCAGCCGCAGGTCCGGGTCGGCCCCGAACGCCGGCCGCAGGCGCTCGAGCAGCGCGCCGAACCCGTCGAGAGCGTGGACAAAACGGCGCTGGCCCGGATCCGGCGACCGCCCGCCGAACCCGCCGGTCATGTACAGCGCCGGCAGATGCGTGAGCCCGATCCCGCTCTGGCGCTGGGCGTCCAGGATCGCCCAGGACATCTCCGCCGGATCGTCGTACGCGCGCCCGTCCGGCTGGTGATGCAGGTAGTGGAACTCGCCCACGGCCGTGTAGCCGGCCTCCAGCATCTCGACGTAGAGCTGGGCCGCGATCGCCCGCACGTCCTCGGGCCCCAGGCGCTCGAGGAAGCGGTACATGACCTCGCGCCAGCTCCAGAACGAAGCCTCGCCAGGTCCAAGCCGCTCGGCGAGCCCCACCATGGCGCGCTGGAAAGCGTGAGAGTGCAGGTTCGGCATGCCCGGCAGGACGACGCCCCCCAGCCGCTCCGCGCCCTCGGGCTCGATATCGGCCCGCACCGCCACAAGATCGCCCACATCGTCGATCTCGAGCCGGACCCGTTGCGCCCAGCCGTCCGGCAGGAGCGCCCGCTCCGCCCACAGAACCGTCATGGGGACATCCCTTTCTGCATCGAGCGGCTAGACGCCCGCGGTGACGCCGTCAACTGCCTTGACCGCATCGCCTGCGAGGGCTGCGATCGGCCGGGGCAACTCTTTTCCTGGGGATCGTGATGCCGCGCTGGGACAGCCTTTGGATCAACGCCGATCTCGCGACCATGACCGAGACCGGGCGCCCTTACGGCGCGATCGAGAACGCGGCGCTCGCCATCAAGGACGGCCACATCGCGTGGCTCGGCCCGATGGCGGAGCTGCCCGAGGGCGATGCGGGGGAGACGCTCGACGCCGGGCGCCGCTGGGTCACCCCGGGCCTGATCGACGCGCACACGCACCTGGTGTTCGCGGGCGATCGCGCCGCCGAGTTCGAGCTGCGCCTGCAGGGTGCCACCTACGAGGAGATCGCGCGCGCCGGCGGCGGCATCGCCGGCACGGTGGCCGCGACCCGCGCCGCGAGCTTCGCGGAACTCGAGGCCGGCGCGAAGCGTAGATTGAAGTACCTGCAAGCAGAAGGCGTGACCACGGTGGAGATCAAGTCCGGTTACGGCCTGGACCGGCCGACCGAGATCAAGATGCTGGAAGTCGCGCGCAAGATCGGCGCCGATTCCGCTGCCGACGTGCGCACGACGTATCTGGGCGCTCACGCTCTGCCCAAGGAGTTCGCCGAGGACCGGGCGGGCTACATCGATCTGATCTGCGAGGAGATCATCCCCGAGATCGCACGGCGCGGGCTCGCCGATGCGGTCGACGCCTTCTGCGAAGGCATCGCGTTCTCGCCCGACGAGACCGCGCGCGTCTTCGAGGCGGCGAAGCGCCACGGCCTGCCGGTGAAGCTGCATGCCGATCAGCTGTCCGATCTCGGTGGTGCTGCGCTCGCCGCCCGCTTCGGCGCGCTCTCGGCGGACCACCTGGAATACACGAGCGAGGACGGGGTGCGGGCGATGGCGGCGGCGGGCACCATCGCCATGCTGCTGCCGGGTGCCTTCTACGTCCTGCGGGAGAGGCGAAAGCCCCCCGTCGAGGCGTTGCGCCGGCATGGCGTGCCGATGGCGGTGGCGACCGACTGCAACCCGGGCTCCTCGCCCGTGCTGTCGCTGCTGCTCATGCTGAACATGGCGTGCACGCTGTTCGGGCTCACGCCCGAGGAGGCCGTGCGCGCGGTCACGATCAATGCCGCGCGAGCGCTCGGTCTGGCCGGGGACCGGGGCAGCCTCGAAGCGGGCAAGCGGGCCGATCTCGTATTCTGGTCGATCGGAAGACCGGCCGAGCTCGTCTACTGGTTAGGCGCCGCACCGGTCACGGGCGTACTGAAGGATGGCCGCCGTTCGTATCCGGTGGCCGAAGCATGAAATTGCTTGTGCTGCCTCATGAATGTAACAAAACTATACATGCTAGGGGAACGAAGTCGAGACGCGGACGTTAATCATGCGCCGTTGATAGAATGGCGGAGGGAGCCTCGTGAGTATTGCTGGAATTCATCTGGTCGACTTCAGCCCGAAGTTGCCCTGGTGGGGCGGTGACCTCCAGACCATTCGCAACTACGCGTTCAGCGTGAACCAGGCGCTGCCGTCCCATGCGGTAGAACGGCTCGAGATTCCGACCAGCGACGGCACCGGTGACCGGCTGATCGCCGCGCTGCACCTGCCCCAGGCGCCGCGCGCACGCCCGCTGGTGGCGCTGGTGCACGGCATCGCCGGCTGCGAGAGCAGCTGCTACATGGTGCTGGCCGCGACCTACTTCCTCGCCCGCGGCTACCCTGTCCTGCGCGTCAACCAGCGCGGCGCCGGCCCGTCGCGCGCCTCGTGCCGCCGGCAGTACCACGCCGGCCGGACCGAGGACTTCAGCGCGCTCCTCGACCGCCTCGACCCCAGGCTGACCCGCAATGGCGTGGTGGCGATCGGCTTCTCGCTCGGCGGCAACCTCCTACTCAAGTACCTGGGCGAGACCGGCCGCCACGGGCCGGTGGTGGGTGCCGCGAGCGTGTCGGCGCCGCTCGACCTGGCGCTCGCCTGCAAGACCCTGATGCGCTGGCGCAACTTCGGCTACCACCGCTACATCATGGCGCATCTGAAGCGAAACTGCACCGCGCCCGGCGCCGAGCTCACCGAGGGCGAACGCAAGGCGGTCCTGAACGCGACCACGCTCTGGCAGTTCGACGACGAGTTCACCGCGCCGCGCAACGGCTATACCGGCGCCCTGGACTTCTACGGCGCCAACTCCAGCCGCGCCTTCCTGGGCGGCATCCGCGTGCCGACGCTCCTGATCCACGCGCACGACGACCCGTTCGTCCCGGTCTCGCCCTA
>CAZXYL010000266.1:0-4113 GCA_964644915.1 uncultured Geminicoccaceae bacterium | reverse complement strand
GACCTCCTGATGCTCGCCCGGGACCATGAGGTCGACGCTCTGCCGTCCCCAGTTGGAGCCGGGCGCCAGCCGCCCGTCGCCGGTGGCCGAGGTGACGACGAGCAGGTTCTGCAGCCGCAGTGCCGCCGGATAGACCGGATCGCGGTCGATGTCGCGACCGTCGTTGCCGGCCGAGGCGATGAACAGGATCTCGGGACGCGCGGCTGCCGCCTCGGCGAACGGCTGCCACTCGCCCTGCTGCCGGCTGCCGAGGGGGATCGCGACGATGCGCACCCCGTGGCCGGCGGCGTGCTCGATCAGATCCGCCATGCGCGCGAGGTCGGGGCGGGGGTAGCGGTAGGGGACGAGGCTCGCACCCGGCGCCTCGCGAAGCAGGACGCTGGCCACCTGTGTGCCGTGGCGCATCGGCAGGAAGGGCGAGCGCGAGGTGTCGGCATCGAACGGGCGCGGGTCCATGTCCCACCAGTCGAAGCCCAGGATGCGCCCACCGGGATCGCGGGCGAGGCGCGCTGCGATCGCCGGCAGCGCGTAATTGACCCCGGAATCCACGATCGCGACCCGGACGCCGCCCGGGTCCTGACCTGCGGGTACCGGCGGGTTCAAGGCCGCCCGCTCGCCGGTCTCGGCCAGATCGGGGCCGAGCATCACGACCGCCAGCGGCAGGCCGTCGTCGCCGTACTCGATCCGGCGGGCGCCGCGGATGGTGCAGTGCTCGTCCGCGAACGCCATTGCGAGCGGTCTCGGCTCCGCCTCGCCCTCCTCCGCGTGCAGCTCGACCACGAGCTGCAGCAGCTGGCCTCCGTGCGCCATGCCGAGAATCCGCACCACATCGCCCGATGACATGCGAAAGCGGTGCTCGACCGGGGCGACCGCTCCCCTGGGCGCCTCCTGTTCGCCGAGCAGAGCCTCGGCGCCGAGCCGGCCGGCGAGCGCCTCGGGATCGGCGAAGCCCGTGCAGGCGAGCGCCACCACGTAGTCCAAGAAGCCGGCCAGATCAGGACCGGGATCCGGCGGCGCCGCGGTGGCGGGCGACCCGAGCAGAGCGAGCCCGATCAGACCCGCGAGCGTCTCGCGCCAGCGCGCGGCCATGCCTTCGTCCCGACCCTCTCGCGTTAATCCCTTCCGATCGGCGCCAACTTCCGGCAACTTAGCGCTCCCGTACCGGCTGACCACTCCATGGAGATCGAGGTGGGCGATCCATCGCGGGGCGTGATCCCGGCCGCACCGGCCAAGGTGCCGGCGGCATGACGGAGAGGCCCACATTTCCGCCGCTCTTCCGCCCGTTCGCGGTGACGCCGGAGCTCGACCCGTTCGAGCGCTGTCTTGCCGTCGCCGCGGACGGCGCCGAACCCGGCACGCTGCTTTGGAGCATCGGCCAGGACGCCTGCGAGTGCGCCGTGGTCCTCGCGCCCGAGCAGGCGCTCGAACCCTCGCTGCCGATCGTGCTCGTGGCCATGCTCGGGCTGGGCGACGCGCTCGGCGCCCTGATCCCGCCGGTGGTCGCGGTCACCTTCGGCTGGCCCGACCGGCTGGAGGTCAACGGCGGCGTCGTCGGCGGCATCCGCCTCGCCCACGCCGAGGTGCCGGGGCCCGAGGCGATCCCGGACTGGATGGTCGTGGGCTTCGCCGTGGCGATGCGCGGCGAATGGGCCGATGCGGAGCCCGGCCACAACGCGCAGCGGACGACGCTCGCCGAGGAGGGCTGCGGCGAGGTCATGACGGTCGATCTCCTGGAAGCGTTCGCGCGGCACTTTCTCAGCTGGATCAACCGCTGGCAGGAGGACGGCCCGGAGCCGGTGCGTCAGGCCTGGCTCGCCCGCGCCACCGGGCTGGGCAAGCCGATCGAGATCGAGATCGGCGGTCGCAAGCTGTCCGGCACCTTCGCGGGCCTGACCGAGAACGGCGGCATGCGTCTGGTGCGCGAGGGCGTCACGCACACGATCGCCCTCGAAGAGGCGACGCGGGTGCCGACCTGGGCGGTGTAGGCCGGCAGGTCGCGGCCGGGCTGCGGACTCCAGCTCAGTCCATGACCTCCTGGCCACCGTCGATCCCCAGCACCTGCGCCGTGACGTAGCCGTTGCACATGAGGCAGATCGCGCCCAGCGCGCAGTCCTTGGCATGGCCGATGCGACCGACCGGCAGCCGGCTCGCATCCGTCGGTACCGCTCCTCCTTGTCGTGCGCGTGCCGGCGGTCGTTCAAGGACGCCGGGCGCGATCGTGTTCACCCCTGCGAGGTCGGGGCCGAGGTCGCCTGCACGATAGGGCGCAGGGGCGCGGCGGGTCAGCAGAATGACCGCGGAGGAGCAGGGTGGCGCGCGGCCGGATGAGCGGAAGGCCCGATCCCGCCCTGGCCAGATCGGCGCGCTCGGGTGTAGCCTCGAGCGCGGTGGAGACGGGTGCCGGCGGCCAGTCCCTGAGGGCTGAGCTCATGTATCGGATCGGCATCGACGTCGGCGGCACCTTCACCGATCTCGTCGCGGTCGACGAGCGGGGCCGCGTGGTGCTCGCCAAGGCGCCGTCCACGCCCACCGATCAGTCGCAGGGCGTGATGGCGGGGCTGGACCGGCTGGCCGCGGCCCTGGACACGGAGCAGCGCGCGCTGCTCGAGCGCACCGAGCGCATCGTCCACGGCACGACGGTCGCCACCAACGCGCTGCTCGAGCGGAAGGGCGCCAGGGTCGGCCTGCTCACCACCGAGGGCCACCGCGACGTGCTCGAGATGCGCGAGGGGCTCAAGGACGACCGCTACGATCTGCGCCAGCCGCCGCCCGAGCCCCTGGTGCCGCGCTGGCGCCGGCTCGGCGTGCGCGAGCGCATGCGCGCCGACGGGCGCGTGGAGACCGCGCTCGATGCCGGCTCGCTGGACGCCGCAATCGCCGGCCTCGCGCGCGAGGGCGTGGATTCGATCGCGGTCTGCTACCTGCACGCCTGGCGCGATGGCCGCCACGAGCGGCTCACGGCAGACGCCGTGCGCGCCGCGCTGCCGGCAGCTTACGTCTGCCTCTCCTCGGAGGTCTTCCCGCAGATCAAGGAGTACGAGCGGGTCTGCACCACGGTCGTGAACGCCTACGTCGGCCCGGCGCTCGAGCATTATCTGACCAGGCTCCAGACGCGACTTGCGGACGCGGGCTATGCCGGCCCGGTGCTGATCATCCAGTCGCACGGCGGGGTCGCGACCGTCGCCGATGCCGTGGCGCTCGCCGCGGGCGCGGTGCTCTCGGGCCCGGCGGGCGGCGTCGCCGGCAGCCGCTACGCCGCGCGCCTGATCGGCCAGCCCGACCTCATGCTGTTCGACATGGGCGGCACCAGCACCGACATCTCGCTGGTCGTGGACGGGACGGCGCAGATCGCCTCCGACCGGCGCCTCGCCGGCCAGCGGGTGGCGCTGCAGGCGCTCGACATCGTGAGCATCGGCGCGGGGGGCGGCTCGATCGCCAGGGTCGACGCGGGCGGCGTGCTGCACGTGGGCCCCGAGAGCGCCGGCGCCGAGCCCGGCCCGGCCGGCTACGGCCTGGGTGGTGCGGACGCCACCGTGACCGATGCCAGCCTCGTGCTGGGCTTCCTCGACCCGGACAACTTCCTGGGCGGCACGTCCCGGCTCGATGCCGCGGCGGCGGCGGCGGCGGTGGACCGCATCGCCGAGGCGCTGGGCGTCGACCGGATGAGCGCGGCCGAAGGCATCCATCGCGTGATCAATGTGCGCATGGGCGAGGGCATCCGCCTCGTCTCGGTGCGCCGCGGCGTCGATCCGCGCCGCTTCGCCATCCTGGCCTTCGGCGGCGCCGCCGGCCTGCACGTCACCGCCATCGCCCGCCAGCTGGGCCTCGCGCGCGTGGTCGTGCCGCGTCTCGCGGCCGTGCTCTCGGCCTGGGGCATGCTGACCTCCGATCTCCGCTACGAGGTCGCGCGCACCCACATCGGCGATGCCAGCCGGCTGGACGCCGCGGCGCTGCGCGCGGTCTATGACGAGCTGGAGACCGAAGGCCGGCGGCGGCTCGCCGCGGCCAAGTTCGATGCCCCGGCAGAGGCGCACCGCTCCGCCGACATGCGCTACGGCGAGCAGATCTTCGAGGTCGGCGTCGGCCTCGACGGCATCGACTGGGATGCGCCCG
>CAZXYL010000265.1:0-2511 GCA_964644915.1 uncultured Geminicoccaceae bacterium | reverse complement strand
TCGGGATGGACATTCGCCCAGAAGCCGTATGACTCGCCTTCCAGCCGCTCCCAGAAGCTCCTGGGCCGGTCCTCCGTGAAGCTCATGCGCACGATCGACTTGATCGATTTGAAGCCGTACTTCCAGGGCAGGACGAGGCGGATCGGCGCGCCGTTCTGGCGGAGCAGGGGCTTGCCGTAGAGGCCGGTGGCGACGAAGGCGAGCTCGTTGGTCGCCTCGGCCATGGTCAGGCCCTCGACGTAGGGCCAGGGGATCAGCGGCACCCGCTGGAAGGGCGCCCAGCTCGGCTCGAGGAAGGTCTCGAAGCGCACGTATTTCGCGGACGAGAGCGGATCGGCCAGCGCCACGAGATCACGCAGGGGAAAGCCGGTCCACGGCACGGTCATGGCCCAGGCTTCGACGCAGCGGAACCGATAGATCCGCGCCTCGAGCTCGACCCGGGCCAGAAGATCGTCGATGTCGAGCGTGAACGGCTTGCTCACCAGCCCGTCGATGCGGATCGCCCACGGCCGCAGATCGGTCCACCAGCGCAGCGGATCGAGCAGGGGCGGCTGGCTGAACTCGAAGAAGTTGATCCAGGTGGTCGCCTTGGACTCGTCGGTCAACGCGCGGCTCGCGTCCGCGAACTCGGGGTTCGTGGCGGCCGGATAGAGGTGGCTCGAGGGATCCGCCTCGGCGCCGGTGTCGGCGAGCAGCGGCAGACCGGTCAGGGCGAGCCCCGTGCCGGCCAGGGTGCCCAGCGCACGGCGCCGGGACAGGGTCGTGACTTCCGGGGTCACGGCCGCTTCGGGCAGCTCGTAGCCGCGCCGACGTCCAATTCGCATCACTTCGATGCCTCGCTGGCCATCCTCCCGGAAGAGACCTTACCACAATCGAGGTCACCGTGATGCCAGCCGGAAGCCGTCCGCAGCTGCCAGCCGTCGCACAGAATCCGGCGGATCGGCGAGCGGGCGCCCGCCGCGAAGGCACGAAGACGCGGTACGCGCCCTGACGATCCGTCGCGGCGCCGCGCTCTCGCCCCCGGGCCCGGCGCGTCCCATGTGCCTGATGGTGGCCCGCGCTCGCGCGATGGTGGGAGCGCCGTGGCCGCGGATTTGGAGCATGGGATAGCGATGCGCAAGTGGAGTGGGTTGGCGCTGGCCGTCGTGATCGGCACGGCAGGCTGCGCGACCGCGACCAACGTCGCGGATGGCCGGGTGGCAAGGATCGACTGGACCGAGAGCGTGATCATGCTGGACACGCGGGAGACCTTCGTGGTGCCCGCGCGCCATCAGATGAACCGGCTGGAGACCGGCGATCGCGTCGCGGTCTCCTATGTCGTCGAGGACGGCCGAAGGATCGCGACCCGGATCTGGACCGCGCCCCGCTTCCGGTAGTCGAGCAGGCGCGAAGCGAGGGTGCTGGCGCGCCCGATGCCCCCCTGCTAGGGTTTCCCCGACCAGCAGCAGGAACTCTGGTCGTGCAGGGGAGGCTGTCTCGATGTCGCAGATGCGCAACGCGCTCGCCGCAGGCATGGTGCTCGCGCTCGGTGGGATCGGCGGGGCCGCGGCCCAGGACCTTTCGCCGGCCGACCAGGCCGTCGCGGAGGCGCAGCAGTACGCCGGCACCACGCTCACCATCACCTGGGAAGCGGGCCTGCAGGCGCTCGATCCCTTGAACTTCTCCGGGCCGCTCTGGGAGGAGCTCACGGGCATCAGGATCAACGTGGTCGAGATGCCGTTCGACGAGATGTTCCCCAAGACCATGGCCGAGCACCGCGCCGGCACCGGCGCCTACGACGTCCTCAACGTGGTGCCCTCGCAGATGCCGGATCTGGTCAACGCGGGCGTGATCGTCCCGCTCGACGAGTACATCGACAAGCACGGCTTTCGCGAGCACCTCGAGACCATCGCCCCGGTCTACCGCGACAACTGGATGACCGTGAACGATCGGATCTACGGCCTGCCCGACGACGGCGACGTGTTCATTCTCTATTATCGCAAGGACCTGTTCGAAGATCCTGACCACCGGGCGCAGTTCGAGGAGCGGTACGGCTACGAGCTGGCACCGCCCGAGACCTGGCAGCAGTTCGACGAGATCGCCGCGTTCTTCACCGACAAATACGCGCCGGAGCTCTACGGCACCGCGCTGATCCGTGGCGCCGGCCTGATCGAGCCGTTCTTCCAGGAACGCTTCCGCAACGAGGGCGGCAGGTTCTTCGACCCGGACACGATGGCGGCGCAGATCAACGGCGAGGCGGGGGTCAAAGCGCTCGCGGGCATGGTGCAGGAGCATGAGTGGATGCCGCCGGGCGCCCAGACCTGGGGCTTCGTCGAGGTGCTCTCCGCCTGGCTCGCGGGCGACGTCGCGATGACCATCTCCTGGCCGCCGTTCGGGCGCTGGTCGGCGGGCTACGGCACCGACGAGGAGGCGCTCTCGTGGGTGCCGCAGAGCCAGATCGCGGGCAAGGTCGGCTACGCCCTGCCGCCGGGGGGACATCCCGAGCTCGCCAACGGCTTTGCGCTCGGCATC
>CAZXYL010000264.1:0-9209 GCA_964644915.1 uncultured Geminicoccaceae bacterium | reverse complement strand
GCGCCCGTGCCCGCGATCCTGGAATACATCCCCTATCGCAAGCGCGACTTCATGCGCACCCGCGACGAGCCGATCCACCGTTATTTCGCCCAGAGCGGCTACGCGGCGGTGCGGGTCGACGTCCGTGGCTCGGGCGATTCCGACGGCATCCTCGACGACGAGTACTCGCACCAGGAGCTCGACGACGCGCTCGAGATCATCGCCTGGATCGCGGCGCAGCCCTGGTGCTCGGGCGCGGTCGGCATGATGGGCATCTCCTGGGGCGGCTTCAACGCGCTCCAGGTGGCGGCCCTCGACCCGCCGGCGCTCAAGGCCGTGATCACGCTCTGCTCGACCGACGACCGCTACGCCGACGACGCCCACTACATGGGCGGCTGCCTTCTGAACGAGAACATCCAGTGGGGCTCGATCCTTCTGACCTACTGCGCCTATCCGCCCGACCCGCTGATCGTGGGCGAACGTTGGCGCGAGATGTGGCGGGAGCGCGTCGACAACCTCGTCCCGTTCCCCGCGACCTGGCTGCAGCACCAGTGGCGTGACGATTACTGGAAGCACGGCTCGGTATGCGAGGACTACGGCGCGATCAGGTGCGCGGTCTACGCCATCGGCGGCTGGGCAGACGGCTATTCCAACGCCGTGCCGCGCCTGGTCGGGGGCCTCTCCTGTCCGAGGAAGGGTCTGATCGGCCCCTGGGGGCACCTGTTCCCGCATAGGGGGGTGCCCGGCCCCGCGATCGGCTTCCTCCAGGAGGCGGTGCGCTGGTGGGACCAGTGGCTGAAGGGCGCAGATACCGGCATCATGGACGAGCCGCTCTACCGGGTCTGGATGCAGGAGAGCGTCGATCCCCAGCCCTTCTACGAGGAGCGGCCCGGCCGCTGGGTCGCGGAGCGGGCGTGGCCCTCGCCCCGGATCGCGCACCGGCGCTTTCATCTCGCCCCGGGCCGGCTGGACGGCGCGTCCTCGCAGTCGGTCACGCTCTCGTTCTCCTCGCCCCAGACCGCGGGCCTGGCTGCGGGCGAGTGGTGCGCGTTCGGCGCCGAAGGGGAGATGCCCCAGGACCAGCGCCCCGACGACGGGCGCTCGCTCACCTTCGATACCGACCCGCTCGCGGAGCGGCTGGAGGTCCTGGGCGCGCCGGCGCTCGAGCTCGACCTCGCGGCCGACGAGCCGAACGCGCTGGTCGCGGTGCGCCTCAACGACGTCAAGCCGGACGGCACCTCGACGCTCGTCACCTACGGCCTGCTCAACCTCACCCACCGTGACGGCCACGAGCGCCCCGAGCCGCTGGAGCCCGGGACGTTCTATCGGGTGCGCGTGCAGCTCAACGACATCGCGCACGCGTTCCCGGCCGGCAACCGGCTGCGCATCGCGATCTCGACCAGCTACTGGCCGATCGCCTGGCCCTCGCCCGAGCCCGTGATCGTCTCCGTGCGCACGGGCAAGAGCGTGCTCCATCTGCCGGTGCGCCCGGCCGCGCCCGAGGACGAGGCGCTGCGTACCTTCGAGCCGCCGGTCGCCGCGGCCGGCACCCGCTCCAAGACCCTGCGTCAGCTGCCGCTGCGCCGCACGATCGAGCTCGACCTCGCGACCCACGAGACGGTGTACACGGTGCAGACCGGCGAGTTCGGGGCGGCGCTCGCGCGCATCGAGCCGATCGAGATGGATCTCGGCTACACCTTTCAGAAGCGCTACCGTATCTCGGAATACGATCCGCTGTCCGCCCAGGCCGAGATCACCCAGAAGACCACCATGCGCCGCAAGGACTGGGCGGTGCGGATCGAATCCCGCACGCGGCTGACCGCGACCCGAGAGACCTTCCAGTTCACGGGCGAGCTCGAGGCCTACGAGGGCGACGAGCTGTTCGCGCAGCGCGAGTGGCACGTCACGATCCTGCGCGCCCTCGTCTGAACGGCCGGACGCAAGAAACCAAGATGCGCAAGAAGTCAGCGAGGCTGTGCGCGAGCGCGAACAGCTGCGACCGGACCGTATTGGCTCGGAAGGCGTGGCACGAGAGCCTGTCTAGAGCAGCGCGGCCTTACCCTCGCGGATCCATTGTTGCGCCGTGCCAGTTAGGCCAACGCTGTAGATCACTGAATAAACGAGTCCCGCCTGATTTGATCGAGCCGGATCTCGTACTCACGACGGTCGATCGTTCCCTCCTCGAACTCCTGCTCGACGCGGTCCCTCTGGCGATTGAGATGGAACTCATAGCCTCCGGCGCCGGCTGCCGCACCGGCAACACCCCCAAGCGCGGCGCTGCCTCCACGACTTTCACACCCGCTTACTAAGATCAGGACCGCAGACATCACGGCCGACATTAGCAGTGCCCTCGACATGGTCTCGCTCCCTCTGCATCAGGCGACGTTTATCAGATCATCTTCTTAGACTAGCAGGTACGACGGTATCCGAACAGCGCTGCCTCCCTGCTGCGAACCGCTGTTCGCGCCTTGCGAAGGGCACGTCACGATCGGCCGCGCGCTGGTGTGAAGCGCAGCCAGTCGTGCCTGAACGGCGGCGGCTCAGATTCCCATTGCCGCCCCGGCGATCCGATCCGATAGTGAACGGTCGACCGCGCCCTGGAGGCGGCGCGGCTGACGGACCTCGCAAGAGGCCTCGTACAGCACCTCGATGAACCACGAACCATTCTTTAGAGGAGTGCTGCGAGATGACGGTTCATCGTTACAGCCTGTGCGCCGTTTCGGCCGCAGTGGCACTCGGGATCGGTGTGCTCGCGGCGGGCGATACCGATGCCCAGGAGCGGGTTCGCTGGAAGATGCAGAGCGCGTTTGCGAGCACGCTCTCGCATCTCGGCACGTCGGGCGTGCGCTTTCGCGACGATCTGGAGGAGGTCTCGCAAGGCACGCTGCGCCTCGAGTTCTTCGAGCCCGGCGCGCTGGTCCCGGCACTCGAATGCTATGGCGCGGCGTCTGCGGGCTCGGTCGACGCCTGCTGGACCACCGCCGGCTATCACACCGGCAAGCATCCCTCGCTCGCCTTCTTCACCGCGGTGCCGTTCGGCCCGCAGTACGGCGAGTACTTCGCCTGGATGCGGCACGGCGGTGGCAAGGAGCTGCAGAAGGAGATCCTCGCCCGCGACAATGTGGTCTCGATCGACTGCAACGCCATCGGTCCCGAGACCTCGGGCTGGTTCCGCAATCAGGTGGCCTCGCTCGAGGCGCTCAAGGGGCTCAAGATGCGCTTCTTCGGCCTCGGCGCGCAGGTCATGCAAAAGCTCGGCGTGAACACCCAGCTGCTCGCCGGGGCCGACATCTACCCGGCCCTCGAGCGGGGGGTGATCGACGCCACCGAGTTCTCGATGCCGGCCATGGACATCGACCTTGGCTTCTATCAGGTCGCCAAGTTCAACTACTTCCCCGGCTGGCACCAGCAGATCTCGATCACCGAGCTGCTGATCTACAAGCCGGCCTGGGATGCGCTGTCCGACTGGCACAGGAAGCTGATCGAGGTAACCTGCGCCCACAACATCCACGCCAACTACGCCGAGACGGAAGAGAACAACCCCAAGGCCATGAACGAGATGGTCGAGAACCACGGGGTGCAGGTGGTACGCTGGACGGACCAGGAGCTCGCTGCCTTCGAGCAGGCCTGGCGCGAGGTGATCGAGGAGAACTCGGCCACCGATCCCGACTTCAAGAGGGTCGCCGACAGCTATCTCGCCTTCCGCGCCAAGTACAAGGCATGGGGCGACGCGCAGGCGCTCAAGGCCACCTACGTCAGTCAGTGAGGCTGCCGCGCGGGGCTCACGCGCCGGGCCCCACGCCGGCCCTTCCACAAGTGTTCGATGAGCCGCGGACAGGGATACGGGGCGGGCTGAACGCGGACCCCGGCGCGGCGGGGATGTTCGGATTTGAACATATGGCGCGCGAAATTTTCGCTTGCGAACCGTGATCTGCTGATCTACGCTCCTATCTGCGATCGAACGCAATACGAATGCGGGGCCGCATCAGACCCCCGACACAGGGAGCAGACGTGAGCGAGGGCGGGGCGGTCGACCTTCTGGTGGTGGGCGGCGGGGTCAACGGCACCGGTATCGCGCGCGATGCCGCCGGGCGCGGCCTTTCGGTTCTCCTGTGCGAGCAGGACGACCTCGCGCACCACACCTCCTCGGCGAGCAGCAAGCTGATCCACGGTGGCCTGCGCTATCTCGAGCACTACGAGTTCCGTCTGGTGCGCGAGGCCCTGATCGAGCGCGAGGTGCTGCTGCGCGCCGCCCCGCACATCATCTGGCCGCTCCGCTTTGTCCTGCCGCACGGCCCCGGGCAGCGCCCGGCCTGGCTGATCCGCCTCGGGCTGTTCCTCTACGACCATCTGGGCGGGCGCGAGCGGCTGCCGCGCTCCCGGCGCCTCGATCTGACCAGCGATCCCGCGGGCGCGCCGCTCAAGGACGAGTTCAAGACCGGCTTCGCCTATGCCGACTGCTGGGTCGAGGACTCGCGCCTGGTGGTGCTCAACGCGGTGGACGCGGCCGAGCGCGGGGGCGAGATCCTGACCCGCACCCGCTGCACCGCGGCGCGCCGGGCCAACGGGCTGTGGTACGCGAGCCTGCGCGCCGACGGCGTCGGGCCGGAGCGGGTGGTGCGCGCGCGCGCCCTGGTCAACGCCGCCGGCCCCTGGGTCTCGAGCTTCCTCACCCGGGAGCTCGCCATGCCGGCACTCAACCGGATGCGCCTGGTCAAGGGCAGCCACATCGTGGTGCCGCAACTGTTCGAGCACGCCTCGCCCTACATTCTGCAGCACACCGACGGCCGCGTCGTGTTCGTCATCCCCTACGAGCAGAGTTACACGCTGATCGGCACGACCGACGTCGATTACAAGGGCGATCCGGCCCAGGTCGCGATCACCGACGACGAGATCCGCTACCTCTGCGCGGCGGTGAGCCGCTACTTCGCGCGCCCGCTCACGCCCGAGGACGTGATCTGGACCTACTCGGGCGTGCGCCCCCTGTACGACGACTCCACCAGCGACGTCTCGGCCGTGACGCGCGATTACATCTTCGACCTCGACCGGGGCGATGGCGAGGACGCGCCGCTGCTCTCGGTGTTCGGCGGCAAGATCACCACCTATCGCAAGCTCGCCGAGCACGCGCTGGGCAAGCTGCAGCCGGTCATGGGCTTCCGGGCACCGGCCTGGACCGCGCGCGCGCCGCTGCCGGGCGGCGACATGCCGGACGCGGATTTCGACGCCTTCCTCACCCGCCTGCAGATGGAGAAGAGCTGGCTGCCGGCGCCGCTCGCGCAGCGCTACGCCCGGTCCTATGGCACCCGGGTCGAGCGGCTGCTCGGGGATGCCCGCGCGCTGCGCGACCTCGGCGAGGACCTGGGCGATGGCCTCTACGAGGCCGAGGTCGCCTATCTCAGGCGCCACGAGTGGGCGCTGAGCGCCGAGGACGTGCTCTGGCGCCGCTCCAAGCTCGGCCTGCACGTGAGCAGCGAGACCGCGGCCCGCCTTGCCGCCTGGCTCGGGCGCGAGGTCGAGGCGAGAGTCCGGGCATGACGCTCCGGCTCGAGCACGTCACCAAGCAGGTGGGCGCCGAGACCCATCTCTACGACATCGATCTGGAGCTGCACCCCGGCAACCTCTACGTGCTCTTCGGCCTCACGCTCGCCGGCAAGACCTCGCTCATGCGCCTCATGGCGAGCCTCGACCGGCCGACCTCCGGGCGCGTGCTGGTGGACGGCAGGGACGTGAGCGGCGCGTCCGTGCGCGAGCGCAGCGTCGCCATGGTCTATCAGCAGTTCATCAACTACCCGGCGTTTTCTGTCTTCGGCAACATCGCCTCGCCGCTCAGGCTGCAGGGCCTCCCCAGGCCGCAGATCGAGCAGCGCGTCCTCGAGGTCACGCGCATGCTGCACATCGATGGCCTGCTGGAGCGGCTGCCGTCCGCGCTGTCCGGCGGCCAGCAGCAGCGGGTCGCGATCGCCCGCGCCCTGATCAAGGACGCCGACCTTTTGCTGCTCGACGAGCCGCTGGTCAACCTCGACTACAAGCTGCGCGAGGAGCTGCGCGTCGAGCTCAAGGCGATCTTCCGCCGCGGCAAGGCGATCGTGGTCTACGCCACCACCGAGCCGCTGGAGGCTCTGCTGCTCGGCGGCCACACGGTCGTGGTCGACCAGGGGCGCATCCTGCAGGCCGGGCCCACGATCGAGGTGTTCCACCATCCCGCCTCGGTCCGCGTCACCCAGGTCTTCAGCGAGCCGCCCATGAACCTGATCGAGGGGGTCATCGAGGACGGCCGGTTTCGGCTCGGCCGCGACATCGGGGGTCCCCTGACCGGTCACCTGCAGCGCCTGTCGCCCGGCCGCTACCGCTTCGGCATCCGCGCCAATCACGTCTTCCTGCACCGCGACAAGGCCGACGATATCGAGGTCGAGGCCAAGGTGGAGCTCGCCGAGGTCAGCGGCTCCGAGACCTTCGTCCACGTCGCCCACAACGACGTCTCCTGGGTGGCGCAGCAGGACGGCGTGCACGGCTTCCACATCGGCCAGCCGCTCAGGATCTACGTCAAGCCCAGGCGTCTGTTCGTGTTCGATCAGGACGACCGGCTCGCGGCGGCGCCGGCGTTCACCGACACGCTCCTGGCCGCGGAATAGGGGCTGCCCGATGGCGCGGATCGACCTCGAGAACGTGGCCCACTCTTACAGCCCGCGGCCGCAGAGCGACGCGGATTACGCGCTCCGGCCCATGAACCACGTCTGGGAGAACGGCGGCGCTTATGCGCTGCTGGGGCCGTCGGGCTGCGGCAAGACCACGCTGCTCAACATCATCTCCGGCCTCCTGCGCCCGTCGGACGGGCGCGTGCTGTTCGACGGCCAGGACGTCACCGACCTCGAGCCGCAGCAGCGCAACATCGCCCAGGTGTTCCAGTTCCCGGTCATCTACGACACCATGACGGTCGAGCAGAACCTCGCCTTCCCCCTGCGCAACCGCGGCGTCGACGAGGCCAGGGTCAAGGAGCGCGTGGCCGAGGTCGCGGACATGCTCGAGCTCACGCCCGACCTCAGGAAGCGCGCGCGTGGGCTCACGGCGGACGCCAAGCAGAAGATCTCGCTCGGGCGCGGGCTGGTGCGCAGCGACGTCGCAGCGATCCTGTTCGACGAGCCGCTCACCGTGATCGACCCGCAGGTCAAGTTCCACCTCCGGCGCAAGCTCAAGCAGATCCACGAGGAATACAAGATCACGCTGGTCTACGTGACCCACGACCAGAACGAGGCGCTGACCTTCGCCGACCGGGTCGTGGTCATGTACGAGGGCAGCGTCGTGCAGCTCGGCACGCCGCAGGAGCTGTTCGAGAACCCCGAGCACACCTTCGTCGGCTACTTCATCGGCAGCCCGGGCATGAACTTTCTGCCCTGCGCGGTCGAGGACGGGGTCGCAATCGTCGAAGGCCACCGGGTGCCGCTCGCGAACGGCGTGCGCCAGGCGGACGGCTGGCGGGGCGAGCTGCAGCTCGGTATCCGGCCCGAGTTCATAGGCATCAGCCAGGAGCCGCAGGAAGGTGCCGTGCCCGCGACCGTGACCGCGGTCGAGGACCTCGGCAACTTCCGGCTCATCAGCGCGCAGCTCGGCCGGCAGTCGATCCGCATCAAGCTGCCCGAGATCCAGCCGGCGCCGAGCGCCGAGGCCTGGCTCACCTTCCCGCCGCAGTGGACCAAGCTCTACGCCGACGGCCGTCTGGTGTCCGGAGGTGCGCGATGAAGCCGCAGAACAACGCTGCCTGGCTGCTCGTCCTGCCGGTGTTCGTGATCGTCGCGTTCAGCGCGATCATCCCCTTGATGACCGTGGTCAACTATTCGGTGCAGGACATCTTCGGCCCCGGCGAGCGCTATTTCACGGGCGCCGAATGGTTCGAGGAGGTGCTGAGCGACCAGCGCCTGCACGACGCGCTGCTGCGTCAGTTCCTGTTCTCCGGCCTGGTGCTGCTGATCGAGATCCCGCTCGGCGTGCTGATCGCGCTCGCCATGCCGAAGCGGGGCTTTGCGGCTTCCGCCTGCCTGGTTCTCCTGGCGCTGCCGCTGCTGATCCCCTGGAACGTGATCGGCACGATCTGGATCGTGTTCGTGCGCCCGGACATCGGCCTGCTCGGCGTCGCCATCAACCAGCTCGGGATCCAGTTCGACCACACCTCGGCACCGCTCGATGCCTGGATCACGGTGATGCTGATGGAGGTCTGGCACTGGACGCCGCTGGTGGCGCTGCTCGCCTATGCCGGGCTGCGTGCGATCCCGGATGCCT
The DNA here is from genome assembly GCA_964644915.1 of uncultured Geminicoccaceae bacterium. Taxonomy (GTDB): domain Bacteria; phylum Pseudomonadota; class Alphaproteobacteria; order Geminicoccales; family Geminicoccaceae; genus CAZXYL01. The sequence goes on along the minus strand of CAZXYL010000264.1, from coordinate 956 downwards.
ACTACCAGGCCGCCCGGATCGACGGCGCCAGCGCCTGGGCGACGTTCCGCTACATTCAGCTGCCGAAGATGCGCGGGGTGCTCACCATCGCCGTCCTGCTGCGCTTCATGGACAGCTTCCTGATCTACGCCGAGCCGTTCGTGCTCACCGGCGGCGGCCCCGGCAACGCGACCACGTTCCTCTCGATCCACCTGGTCAAGATCGCGGTCGGGCAGTTCGACCTGGGTCCTGCGGCCGCCTTCTCGATCATCTACTTCCTGATCATCCTGCTGTTCAGCTGGCTGTTCTATCAGGCGCTGCAGAACGTCGGCACGGGAGACAGGCGATGAGCGCGGCGCAGGCCGGCAGCTCGGCGGCGGCCGAGGCCGGCGCGTACGTCGCACCCCGGCGCCGGGCGGTCGGCGCGGTGCGGGTGCGGGTCGGCACGGTCGGGCTCGTGATCTACCTGGTCCTGCTGTTCCTGCCGATCTACTGGATGCTCAACATGTCGCTCCGCACCAATGCGGACATCCTGACCAATTTCTCCCTGGTGCCGTGGGATTTGACGCTCGCCAACTACGAGAAGATCTTCACCGATCCCTCCTGGTACTCCGGCTACATCAACTCGATCATCTACGTCAGCCTGAACACCGTGATCTCGCTGACCGTGGCGCTGCCGGCGGCGTACGCCTTCTCGCGCTATCGCTTCATCGGCGACAAGCACATGTTCTTCTGGCTTCTGACCAATCGCATGGCGCCGCCGGCGGTCTTCGCCCTGCCCTTCTTCCAGCTTTATTCGGCCTTTGGGTTGATCGACACGCATATCGCCGTGGCGCTGGCGCATTGCCTGTTCAACGTGCCGCTGGCGGTCTGGATCCTCGAAGGCTTCATGCGCGGCGTGCCCAAGGAGATCGACGAGACCGCCTATATCGACGGCTATTCCTGGGGGCGGTTCTTCGTGCGCATCTTCATGCCGC
>CAZXYL010000263.1:0-4065 GCA_964644915.1 uncultured Geminicoccaceae bacterium | reverse complement strand
GGCGGCGGCGAGCGCCTCGACGGGTCGCTTGCCGCCCCAGATGACGAACTGGAAGGCGGGATAGAACCGCTCGCACTCGGTGACCGCGATATCGACCAGATCCTCGAGCAGCTCCCCGCTCAGGCCGACGCCGTCGCGCATCAGCACGGCGTGGCGGAACACCGGCAGGTTCTCCTCCGACCACAGATCGAAGTGGCCGAGCCAGAGCTTCTCGTTGGCCATGGCCAGGAGCGCGTAGATCGCCTCACGCTTGTTGCTCGGCACGCGCATCTCGAGCGCGCAGGACAGGTGCAGGACGCCGAGCTCCGGGTGCCAGGCGAACCACAGCTTGTACTGGCACCAGTGGCCGGCGACCTCCGCTGCCAGCTCGTCGTCGTCCTGGCGATGGAATGGCCACTCGTTGGCGATCGCAATCTGCTCGATGAGATCGAGTGGATTGCCGGTGGCTTCTTCGGTCTCGGGTCGTAATGACGACACCATGGCCCACTCCTGATGGACGTTGCGGCTGGCCGGGGGTCGTAACGCCTCCACTCCGGTTCGGGTTGCGCGCTGCTCGCGCCGAGCCCCAGGGTTCGGGACCTCGCACGCGTTCACATTAGTCTCAAGGTGCCAAAAGGCCCGTGAAGCCGCAAGGCGACACTTGGCCGCCAGCCGCAGCGGCCGATACCATGGTACGCGCGCGGGCGGTTCCCCTACCCGGCGGGCCCTTCGGGAGGCTTCGCCCTGGTGGCGCGCTGGCGTGCCGGGCCGGGCTTGGCCTTGGCCCGGGCCGCCTTGAGCTGCTGCAGCTCCTGCTCGAGGACCGCGGCCTTGGCGCTCAGCTCTTCCTGCTCCACCCGCGCCTTCTGCGCCATGGCCTTGACCGCCTCGAACTCCTCGCGCGTGACCAGATCCATCTCGGCGAGCAGCCGCTCGACCCGCTCCCGCACCCGGCTTTCCACTTCCTCGCGCAGGTTGGTGAGTGTGTTGAGGGCGCCGTTCGCCATGCGGGCCAGGTCGTCGAACAAGCGGTTCTCGGTCTGCATATCAGAATCCCTCTCCCCGCGGTGAGCACGGGCCAGCGATGCCCGCCGGGTCAGGGCACTGATGTGGGGACGAGGGCGAGATCAGACAAGCAACGGCGCGCGGGGCTTCAGGCTGGCAGCTAGGGCCTGACTCCGGGCGCCCAGCTGCGGTCGGGCCGGCCGGGTGCCGCGGCCGACGCAGCGGCCCCGATGCCGCGATCGATCACTGCTTCCGCCACGCCTACCGCCTGCGCGGCGCCGCGCACCTGCTCCAGGGTCTTGGCGTCGAGCGGGAGCCCGTCGTCGAGATGCTTCGCCTTCCTGCGGCGCTCGATCTCGCCCGGCAGCAGGATCTCACCGCCGGGCTCGATCGGCGGCGACGCCTTCACGTAGGCGATCAGGCGCTCGAGATCGCGTTCGAGCGCGTCCAGGCCCGCCATACGCTCGGGGTCGATCAGGATCGAGAGCAGGTTGTTGATCGGCCGATCGGCGCTCGGATGATCCGGGTGCCCGCTGCCGCCGCCGGTGAGCGCGCCCGCCAGGATCTCGACGAACAGCGCGAGGCCCGAGCCCTTGTGCCCGGCGGCGGTGGTGAGCGCGCCGGGCGGCTCGGTGAAGAACGCCTCCGGGTCGCGCGTCGGCCGGCCCTGATTGTTGATGATCGCACCCTCGGGCAGGAGCTCGCCCTTGTTGCGCGCGACCCTGATCTTGCCGGCTGCGATCGCGCCCGTCGACATGTCGTGGATGATCGGCTCCCGGCCGGTGCGGGGCACGCCGAGCGCGATCGGGTTGACGGAGAGCCTCCGGTCCGAGCCCCCGAACGGCGCCACCTGGATGCCGTAGCCGGTGGTGTTGACGAAGTGGAGCGAGAGCAGGCCGGCGGCCGCCGCCTGCTCGGCCCAGGCGCCGATCCGCCCCATGTGCGCGCTGTTCCGCACACCCACGACCGCCACGCCGTGGGCGCGGGCGCGATCGATGCCGATCTCGATCGCGGCTCTCGCCACCACCTGACCCAGGCCCTGCTCACCGTCGATCGTGACCAGCGCGCCGGCGTCCTTGACGATCTTGCCGCGCCGTCCGGCCGACCACTGCCCGCTTTGCACCATCTCGATATAGGGCGCCACCCGGATCACCCCGTGGCTGTCGTGACCCATGAGGTTGGCCTCGATCAGGTGATCGGCCACGATTCTCGCCTCCTCGGCCGAGGAGCCCGCGTGCTCGAAGATGGTCTGCACCAGATCGCGGAGCGGCAGAGCTGCGGTCGTCACGATGATTCCTCCTTCAAGACGGCTTGTGGCACCCGGTCCAGCAGACCGCGCCGGGTGATGCTGTCCAGGTTGGACCGCTCCCCCTGCCGCAGATGGGCGTGCATCTCCAGCTCCGCCTCCTCGGGATCCCGGCGGCATATGGCGCCGACGATCCGCCCCATCTCCGCGACGCTGTCGGCGATCCGGTCCGGCGGCATCTCCCTGCGGTCACGGCTCTCCTCGAGCAGGCCTCGCAGGTCCTCCACGATGCGCACCAGGATGGCATTGCCGGTCGCCTCTGCGATCAGGCGGTGCAGCTCGGTATCCAGGCGATTGGCCTCTTTTGGGCTCAAAGACCCCGATCCGGCGCGCTGGCGCATGTCGTCGTGCCGCTGGGCGAGTGTGGCCAGCTGCTCGTCCGTAGCGCGCGCCGCAGCCCACGCCGCCCCCTTGGTCTCGATCGCCAGCCTGATCTCGAACAGATCCGCGATCGGTCGGGCGTCGAGCAGCAGCGCACGCGCCAGGTGGCGCGACATGCTCGAGCGATCCTCGGGCGGCGCGACGAAGACGCCGTGGCTGCGGCGCACGCGAACCAGCCCCATGCCGCTCAGGACCTTGAGCGCATCGCGGAGCGAGGTTCGGCTCACGCCGAGCATCCGGGCGAGCTCACGCTCCGGCGGCAACCGGTCTCCGGGTTGCAGCCGACGATCGGCGATCGCGTTCTTGATGACTCTCGCGGCCTCTATGCTCACCAGAGACTTGGGCCGCAGCGCCAATCGGGCAAACGCTTTTACATGCACCACGAAATATCCGCGACCTCTGCAAGCTCGATTTCTGTCGTTCAACCCACAGGTCGACAAAAAAGCTTGACTCCCGCCGCCTGACGTGGAGTCGATGGTTCAATTCTGGTCATACCAATAGCCCGCGCAAGCCGAACCGACAACCGGTTATGAACCCGCCGTGACCGGCAGGGAGAAGCAGGATGGCGCAAACGCGATCGGAGATGAAGGCGGGACCGATCGCGCGCCGGCCCCCTGGGCGTGACGATGCTGCGCGCCACATTCGTCGGATGCGCGGCCGCTCACGACTTGCCGGCTTCAGGCTTCAACCTCCTCGCATTGAAGTCGAGAACTATATTCGCGAGCGCATCGCAACCATCCGTGCGGCCGGGCATCGGGCCTCGGCATCGCACTGCAGACCCGAACCGCCGGTCTGATTCCGCAGGCGGCTGCCCGCGCGCGGACGAAGGCGCTGGCTGGGGGATGAAGAGAATGGGTGAACACGAACACGCACGAAAGGAAGATCATCAGTGACCAATGATCCCGAGGCCGCCAACCTGGCCCAGCTGACTGCCGACATCGTTGCGGCCTATGTCGCGCACAACCAGATCGCCCCAGCGGATCTCGGCAGCCTCATCGGCGCAGTCGCTGACCAGCTCCGCCGGCTGGAAACCGAGGAGCAGCCGGCGGCCGAAGCGGCGCCGGAACCGGCCGTGCCGGTGCGCCGCTCGGTCCAGCCGGATTACCTCGTCTGCCTGGTGTGCGGCAGGCAGCAGAAGCTCCTCAAGCGCCACTTGTCCGTGGAGCACGGCCTGTCGCCCGAGCAGTATCGCCAGAGGTTCGGTCTGAAGGCCGACTACCCGATGGCGGCGCCGAACTATCGACAGCAGCGGCGCGAGCTGGCGCTCGAGATCGGTTTGGGGCAGGTCAGGAAGCGCTCGCGCCGGCGGCGCAAGTCGACCCCACCCTCCAGCGACCGAAGCGAGCCGTCGCCGGTCGAAGCCAGGCCCTAAGCTCTTCCGGGAGGTCGGCCGG
>CAZXYL010000262.1:0-3195 GCA_964644915.1 uncultured Geminicoccaceae bacterium | reverse complement strand
GCCGGAAATGCGACGAACGGCCAAGCAGCGCGGGGCAGGGGCGGCACGCTCGTCATGCCGCAGCCTCCCCGATGATCGTATCCAGCCGGCCGCCGAGGAACGCGAGATCGTCCTCGTCTTTGAGCGCCACACCGATCGCGCGCCGGAACGCGTCCGGCCAGGTGGCGCCCTGACGGTTCAGCAGGGTCGCCGCCTCGGCCCAGTCGACCGCCTCGGCGACGCCCGGCGGTTTGCTCAAGGGCTCCCGGCGCAGACGGCCCACGGCGGCGACGACCGCGCGCGCCGTCGCTTCGGCGACGCTGCTCGCGCGCATCATCACGATCCGGGCCTCCTGCTCCGGGGTCGGGTAGTCGATCCAGTGGTAGACGCAGCGCCGGCGCAGCGCCTCGTGGAGCTCGCGCGTGCGATTGGAGGTGAGGACGACCACCGGGGGCTCGACGGCGCGCACGGTGCCGCGCTCCGGGATCGAGATCTGGAAGTCCGAGAGGAACTCCAAAAGGAACGCCTCGAACTCGTGATCGGCGCGGTCGATCTCGTCGATCAGCAGCACCGCGTCGTCCGGCGCGCGCAAGGCCTCGAGCATCGGCCGCTCGATCAGGAAGGTGTCGGTATAGATGTCGATCGGCGCATCGCCCGCCTGGCGGATCGCGAGCATCTGCCGCGGGTAGTTCCACTCATAGAGCGCGCTGGCGGCGTCGATCCCTTCGTAGCATTGCAGGCGGATCAGGCGCCGCCCCAGAACCGATGCCAGCGCCTTGGCGGCCTCGGTCTTGCCGACGCCGGGCGAGCCTTCGAGGAGCAGCGGCTTGCCCAGCGCCAGTGCCAGATAGGCCGCGGTCGAGAGCCCCTCACCGGCGAGGTAGAGCGCGGAACGCAGCGCCCTTTCCAGCGTTTCCGGGCTGTCGATGCCGACGATCTGGCTCCGGACCGGCATCCGGCCTAGCCCCGCCGGCCCTGCGGTCTCGCACCGCCCTGCGCCTTGATCGCGCGCAGGACCTTCTCCGGCGTGATCGGCAAATGATCGATGCGCACGCCGACGGCGTTGAAGACGGCGTTCGCGACCGCCGGCAGGACCGGGTTGGCGCACATCTCGCCCGGGCCCTTGGCGCCATAGGGGCCGTCCGGGGCGGGGCGCTCGAGCACCGCGATGTCGTGGTCGCAGATGTCGCCGGGCCCCGGCATCACGTACTCGTTGAAGTCGCGCGGGCCCAGGCGGCGGTCGGGGTAGTAGGGCTCGGTGGTCTCGTAGAGCGCGTGGCTCACCCCCATCCAGGCGCCGCCCACGAGCTGCTGCTCGACCAGCTTCGGGTTGAGCGCGCGGCCGAGCTCGTAGGCCGAGTGCATGGCGATCATCTCGACCTCGCCGGTCTCGTCATCGACCTCGACCTCGGCGATCAGGCAGGCGTGAGCGTAGCAGGTGACGGGCGTCATCTCGCCGGTCTCGGGATCGACGTCCGAGAGCGGCACGAGAAAGATGCCCCGGCCCGAGATCGTGCGGCCCTGCTTGAACTGAGCGGCGATGGCGACGTCCTTCGTGCTGATGGCGCGCGACGGCGCGCCCTTGACGTGGATGAAGCCCTGGCCGTCGGTCTCGAGATCGGCCGGGCTGACCTCGAGCTCCTCGGCCGCTGCTTCCATCATCACCGCGCGCGCCTCCCGGGCGGCGGCCATGACGGCATTCCCCACGCGATGGGTGCCCCGGCTCGCGAAGCTGCCCATGCAGTGCGGGCCGGTGTCGCTGTCGGCCGTGTCGACGTAGACGTCCTCGACCGGAATGCCGAGCGTCTCGGCGCAGATCTGCCGCGTCACCGACTTCATCCCCTGACCGAGATCGATCGAGGACAGCGCGACGGTGAACTTGCCCGACGGGTTGGAATGGACCAGGGCCTGGCTGGGGTCGCCGCCGAGGTTCATGCCGATGGGGTAGTTGATCGAGGCCGCCCCGCGGCCGCGGTGCCGGGCCATGATCAGCGCCTCCTCGTGCCGAAGACCGACGAGAAGCGGCGGGTGGTCGACGCCGGCCGCGGCGGTTCCGGCGCGCTTGGAGCAGATTGTGGCGCCGGTTGGGGCGGCGGGGGTGGCGCAGGCCGCTCGTAGGACGGATAGCGCGGCGCTTCGGGTGCAGGCCGCTGGGGTGCCGTCGCTCGCGGCGTGGCCGGGATCTGCGCCCGGGCGCCCTCGCCGCCCTGGCGCGAGGACATGCGCCGGAACTCCTCGCGGATCGGCCAGCCGGCCTTCTCGGCGGCCACCTGGCAGCACTCGATGAGCGCGCAGTTCTTGGCCTCGCGGCGGTGCGCCTTCATGTCGCCGTCGCGATAGGCGTTGAGGATGCGGAACTCGATCGGGTCCATGCCGACCAGATGCGCGAGCTTGTCCATCTGGCATTCGATGGCGAAGTCGACGCCCGTGACCCCGAAGCCCCGCATCGCGGTCGCGGGCGTCCGGTTGGTGTAGACGCAGAAGACGTCGGCCGAGACGCTCGGGATCGTGTACGGCCCGGGCAGGTGACCGACGGATTTGATGACGGCGTAGCTGGAGAGCCGCGTGTAGGCCCCACCGTCGAAGTAACCGGTGAACTTGCGGGCAATGATCTGCCCGTCCCGCATCACGCCGTCCTTGATCACCCAGCGCTCGGCGCCGCGGGGCGGGCCGTCCTGCATCTCTTCTGCGCGATCGATGGCGTCGCCCACCGGCCGCCCGGTGAGCAGGGCGCCCCGGATCGCGAGCGGCTCGGTCAGGGTGTCGACCTTGCCGCCGAAGCCGCCGCCGACGGTGCCGCCGATGAAGTGCAGCCGGTTCGAGGGCACGTTCAGGATCTTGGCGGCCGTATCGACCGAGAAGAACAGCGCCTGCGTGGAGGTGTGGCAGACGAAGCGGTCGTTGGTCTCGGGTGCCGCGATGCAGCCGTTGGTCTCGGTCGGTGCGTGCTCGATCGGCGACATCTGGTAGCTGCTCTCGAGCACGTGGTGACTTTCTGCGAACCCACGCTCGACGTCGCCGAAGCGCAGCTTCTGGTGGTCGTAGCGCTCGTGATACTCGAAGGTGTTCCTGGGGTAGACGTCGTTGACCGAGGGCGCGCCGGGCCTGAGCGCGTCGTCGATCGTGAGCACCGCGGGCAGCGGCTCGTAGTCGATGCGCACCTCGGCCAGAGCCTCGCGGGCCAGAGCCTCGCTCTCGGCGACCACGGCGATGATC
>CAZXYL010000261.1:0-5078 GCA_964644915.1 uncultured Geminicoccaceae bacterium | reverse complement strand
GGGGCTGCGCATGCAGCTGGGATGGTCGCGGGCGGAGCCGGGCGCGGCCGCCGGCCCGGAGCCCGGCCGGCGTCAGGCGCTGATCGCCGAGCTCACGCGCCGCTTCGAGGGCGGCGCGTCCTTCAGCCTGCATCTCGGCCGGCTCGACGAGGGCGACAGCCTCCTGGACTCGCGGGGCGAGGGCGCTTTCGCGCTCGGCCGGGGCGCCGACACCACCTTCGTCGGCACGGCCGCTCGTGTGCCGCTCGGGGCGGAGCTCGACGTCTTCGGCCAGGCCAGCTATGGCCTCACCCGCGCGGGTGCGGGCCAGAGCACGCTGATTGCCGACGTCTCGCAGCTGCACAGCATGGCGCTGGCGCTGGGCGTGGGGCGCAGCAGCCTGCTGGCGGCGGGCGACCGGCTCACCTTCACGCTCGCGCAGCCGCTCAGGGTGGTGGCCGGCTGGGCCACCCTCGATCGCCCGCTCGGGCGTGGCTTCGAGGGCGACATCGTGCGGCAGAAGGACCGGGTGGACCTGACACCGGAGGGCCGCGAGGTCGATCTCGAGCTCGCTTACCTGCTGCCGCTCGGGGACGATCGGACGCTCGCCCTCAACTGGCTGACGCAGCTGGAGCCCGGGCATGATCCCGAGCGCGGCCCGGCACACGCGCTGGCGGTGCGCTACCGATCGCGCTTTTGAGGAGGCATCGCGGCGGGGCCCGACCCGGGCGCCCCAACCATTCTGTTGTGCGACGCGGCGAAGCCCTCTAAGTCTGGTTGCGCCAAGAAGGCGTGCCGGGAGGGGCGTTCTTCGCCATGCCGGGGTCGGTCATCACCATCGCCCAGCAGAAGGGCGGCGCGGGCAAGACCACGCTCGCCGTGCAGCTCGGCGTCGCCTGGGCGGTGGCGGGCAGGCGCGTGGCCATGCTCGACATCGATCCGCAGGCGAGCCTGTTCGCCTGGTTTGGCCAGAGGCGGCGTCGGGGCGGCGACGAGCAAGGCGAGCTCGTCGTGCAGGGCCTCTCCGGCTGGCGCCTGGGGACCGAGCTGCGGCGCTTTCGGGGCGAGTTCGAGATCGTCCTCGTCGACAGCCCGCCGCACGCCGAGACGGAGGCGCGGGCCGCGATCCGCGAGGCGGATCTCACGCTCGTGCCCTGCCAGCCCAACGCGCTCGACGTCTGGGCCACGGCGCCGACGCTGGAGCTGGCGCAGCGCGAGGGCACGCGGGCGCTCCTGGTCCTGAACCGGGTGCCGGCGCGCGGCCGCGCGGCCGATGCCATCCGTGACGAGATCCGACGCAACGGCTGGCCGCTGGCCGTGGCCTCGCTCGGCAACCGGCAGGCGTTCGCGGCCTCGGTGGGCGAGGGTCGCGGCGTGCTCGAGACCGCGCCCCGGAGCGCCGCGGGGGAGGAGGTGAGCGCGCTCGCCGCCGAGATCCTCGAGCGGCTGCGCTGAATTGCGACGGCCGCGCGAGCGCCTACATTAGGGCGCAAGAGAAGCGAGCAGCGGAGAGCAGCGCATGGATCATTACGACAGGTCCGACCCGAACTACGGGACCGGCCGGACATCGGGCAGCGACTTCGGTCAGCAGCTGCTCAATCTCGGGCAGAGTTTCGTCACGTATCTGAAGACCCGGCAGCCGGAGCACTGGCTGTTCTTCGCCGTCGGCATCATCATCGGGCTCTGGATCAGCTGACCGCCTGCGCGCAGGCCGGCGCGCTCAAAGGGGCAGGGCCCGGACCAGCCCCTCGTCCTCGCCCCGGGCGAGCGGATTGCGCAGGGGCGCCCCGAACCCGTCCGCCGCGATCTCGAACACGTCGCCCGGCGCCGCCCGGATCCCGGCGCCGAAGCTCAGGACCGCGGCGCCGATGAAGTGCACGTGCACGTCGCCGGGCCGGCGGAACAGCGCGTACTTGAAATGATGGTGCTCGAGGTTGGCGAGGCTGTGGCTCATGTTGGCCTCACCGCTCGCGAACTCCCCCTGCCAGAGCACCTCCTCGCCGCGCCGCACGCGCACGGTGCCGCGGACGTCGTCCGGCAGCGTGCCCAGGCGCAGCTCCGGGCCGAAGGCGCAGGCGCGCAGCTTGGAATGCGCGAGATAGAGGTAGTTCTGGCGCTCCAGCACGTGATCGGCGAACTCGTTGCCGAGCGCGAACCCGACGCGCCGTGGCCGGCCGCCATCGTCGATCAGGTAGAGCACCGCGAGCTCAGCCTCCTCGCCGCCGTCCAGCGCGAAGCCCGGCATCACGAGCGGCTGATCGGGCGCCGCGACGATGCTGCCGTCGCCCTTGTAGAACCACTCGGGCGCCACGCCCGGCCGGTCGCCGTCGAGCTTGCCGCCCTCGATGCCGAGGCGGAACATCTTCATCGAATCGCTGAGCTTGGCCTCATCCGCCGCCTGCAGCTGATGCATCGCGTCACGCGCCTGGGCGCTGCCGATGTGGGTGAGGCCGGTGCCGGTGATCAGGCAGTGCGCGGGGTCCGGATGGTCGATCGGCGGCAGCACCCGGCCGGCCCGGAGCAGCAGGGCGAGGTCCGCGCGCTCGTCCGCGGCGATCTCCTGAACCACGCTCGCGAGCGGCCTGCCGCCCCGTGCCGCCGTGAGCGCCAGGTCATAGACCGTGAGCTCGCCGCGCAGCACGTCCAGCGCTGCGCCATCCTCGCGGACATGGCCGACCCGCCGCCTGCCCTCGGCGTCGATGAACTGCACCAGACGCATCGTCTCGCCTCCCCGCGGCCGTTGCCCCTGGGCAGAATAGACCCGCTGACGGCCGCCGCAAGCATCACCCGGGGACCCGCCAGGCGAGCGCGACGACGCCGAGCAGGAAGCCGATCTCGGCCAGCTGCTGCATCGCCCCCAGCACGTCGCCGGTGAGCCCGCCGATCTGACGGCGCGCCAGGACGGCCATCGCGAGCGCCGCGCCGGCCGCGGCCAGCAGGGCCGCGATCGCGCTCACCGCATCGAGGACCAGGAGCGCGATCAGCCCGGCCACGAGGCTCGCTGCAAGGCTGCGGCCGAGGTGGGGCCGACCGGCCGCGGCCGCGAGCCCATCGGCGCGGGCGGCGGGCCACCGCGACATGGCGAGCGGCAGAAGCCCCCGTGAGACGGCACCGGCGGCGATGAGCGCCGCGCCGACCGGGAGCGGGTCGGCCAGCGTCGTGAGCGCACCGATACGGAGCAGGAGCGCGAGGGTCAGCGCGATCGCGCCGAAGCTCCCGAGCCGGGGGTCGCGCATGATGGCGAGCTTCTCCGACCGGTCGTGCCCGCCGCCGAAGCCGTCGGCGACGTCCGCGAGCCCGTCCTCGTGCAGCCCGCCCGTGACCAGGATCTGGCCCGCCACTGCCAGCACGGCCGCAAGGGAAGCGGGCAGGCCGAGCCCGAGCGTGAGCGCGTAGATCAGGGCGCCGATACCGCCGATCAAGGCACCCGCGAGCCCGAACATCGGCGCGCTCGCGGCCAGCCCGACCCGATCCCGACCCGGATCCGGCCGAATCGGCAGCCGCGTGAGAAAAGCGAGGGCGAGCTTGAACTCGTGCAGCGCGTCGCCGAACATCGCACGCTTCCCCAAAGGTGGAACAGCCATGGGCGGGCTCTCGCCGATCACGAGCTTTGATGACCTGAAGCAGAGGCTCGGGCAACTGCCGCGGCCCGATGCCGCTGCGGGCGAGGCGGCCCGGGCGCGGCAGCGGCGTCTGTCCAAGCCGCCGGGCTCGCTCGGCCGCCTCGAGGAGCTCGCCGTCTGGCTCGCCGCCTGGCAGGGTCGCGAGGTGCCACGCCTCGAGCGCGTCCGCGTCCTCGTCTTCGCGGGCAATCACGGCGTCGCTGCCCGGGGCGTCTCGGCCTACCCGGCGGCGGTCACCGCCCAGATGGTGGCCAACTTCGAGGCGGGGGGCGCCGCGGTCAACCAGCTCGCGCGGGAGGCGCGGGCGGAGCTGCGCGTGGTGCCGCTCGACCTCGACCGGCCGACCGAGGATTTCAGCCGGGCGGCGGCGATGAGCGCAGCCGAGTGCCTCGATTCGCTCAACGCCGGACTCGGTGCGGTGTCGAGCGAGCTCGACCTTCTGGCCGTGGGCGAGATGGGCATCGGCAACACCACCGCGGCCGCGGCGCTCGCGGCGGCGCTGCTCGGCGGCCCGGCCGAGCTCTGGGTGGGGCCGGGTACCGGGCTGGACGCCGTGGGCCGCGCGCGCAAGACGAAGGTGGTCGAAGCCGCGCTCGCGCGGCACGACGCCGCCAAAGGCGAGCCGCTGGAGCTGCTGCGGCGGCTGGGCGGGCGCGAGCTCGCGGCGCTCACGGGCGCCATCCTCGCCGCGCGCGAGCGGCGCATCCCGGTGCTGCTCGACGGCTACGTCGCGGGTGCGGCGGCGGCGGTCCTGCACGCGCTGGCACCCGACGCGCTCGACCATGCCCGGGCGGCGCACCTTTCGGCCGAGCCGGGCCATGGGCGCCTGCTCGAGCGCCTCGGGCTGCGGCCGTTGCTGCACCTGGAGATGCGCCTGGGCGAGGCGTCGGGCGCCGCGCTCGCGATCCTGCTCTGCCGCGCGGCCCTCGCCTGCCACGCCGGCATGGCGACGTTCGAGGCCGCCGGCGTGAGCGAGCGGACGTAACGAAATCCCCAACAATTCGGCTCAACTGTGAACCAGTGCACAGGTCGGACGATGCCAGCCGAGCTAAGAAGGGGTGGTTTCCGGCAGCGACGTCACCGGTCGGTGATCCGTTCGGGGCATCGCGGCTTGGGGGAGGTCGGAACGATGGCCCCACGATTCCTGCTGCTGCTCGCCAGTGCGATCGTGCTCGCGACGAGCTCGGCCGGCCGGGTCGAGGCCGAGATCACGATCGGCTTCGCCAACCCGCTGACGGGCTCCAATGCCGCCTCGGGCGCGCGCAACTGGAAATCGGTGCAACTGGCGCTCGAGGATCTCAACGCGGCCGGCGGCGTGCTGGGAGGGAAGGTCACGGCCATTGCCGCCGACGACGCCTGCGGCGTGGAGCGGGCGGCGGCAGCGGCTCGCCGGCTGGTCGAGGCCGGCGTGGTCGCGGTGGTCGGCCACATGTGCTCCCACTCCTCCCTGATGGCGGCGGGCATCTACGAGACGGC
>CAZXYL010000260.1:0-2085 GCA_964644915.1 uncultured Geminicoccaceae bacterium | reverse complement strand
CGGCTGGGCATCGCGATCGAGTACGACGTCACCGACGCGGACGACCTCACAGCGTACCGGGTCCAGCATGCCGCCGCTCGGATCGACGACGTGTTTCTTCTGACGTACTGCGACAATTACTGGCCGATGCGCTTCGAGGACATGTGGGACAGCTACCTCCGCTCCGGCGCGCCGGCGCAGATCACCGTCTACAGCAATGCCGACGGCTTCTCGCGCGACAGCGTGATCGTGGGCGAGGACGGGATGGTCCAGGTCTTCGATCGGGCGCGGACCACGCCGGGGCTCGCGGGGATCGAGATCAGCTACGCGATCCTCGACAAGGCGACCGTGCTGCCTCTGTTGCCGAGCGACCGGCAGGAGCTGTTCGAGGTCGCGATCTATCCGCCGCTTGCGGCGCGTCGCCAGCTCCACGCCTATTGGAGCGAGCATCGCTACTACAGCGTCGGCAGCCTCGATCGACTGCCGATCACCGAGCAGTTCTTCGCCCGGCACCCGGCCGTGATCCTGGATCGCGACGGGGTCCTGAACGAGCGCCCGCCGAAGGCCGAGTATCTTCGCCGCCCCGAGGACTTGCGCTGGCTCCCCGGCGCACGCGAGGCGCTGCGGCAATTCGCGCAGGCGGGCTTCCGCGTGCTCGTGGTCTCGAATCAGGCGGGGATCGGCCGCGGGCTCATGAGCGTGGCCGACCTCGAGGCGGTACACGCCAGGATGCGGGCGGACGCCCTGGCAGCCGGCGGCCGCATCGATGCCATCTACTACTGCCCGCACGGCTGGGATGCCGGCTGCACCTGCCGCAAGCCGAAGCCCGGCATGCTGTTTCAGGCGCAGCGAGCGTTCCATCTCGATCTCACCCGCACCCCCTTCGTCGGCGACGATCCGCGCGACGCCGAGGCGGCGCGGGCGGCCGGCTGCCCGTTCTTCTCGGTCGGGCCGGGGCGGCCGCTGGTCGAGGTGGCGGCCGAGTTGACCGGAGTGGAGCTCAGGGAGGTTGCATCGTGACCGCGCGCAAGCCGGTTCTGCTCACGGGCCATCGCGGCTACATCGGCTCGGTGATGGGCCCGTATCTGCGCCGGCAGGGCTATGACGTCATCGGGCTGGACACCGACTATTTCGGCGAATGCACGCTCGTGCCCGATGCGACCGAGATCCCGGCGATCGAGAAGGACATCCGCGACATCGAGCCCTCCGATCTCAAGGCGTTTTGGGCAGTCATCCACCTCGCGGCGCTGAGCAACGACCCGATCGGCAACCTCGATGCCGGCTGGACCGCCGCGATCAACCACGAGGCCTCGGCCCGGCTCGCCGAGATGGCGCGCGCGGCCGACGTGCGCCGTTTCCTGTTCTCGTCGTCGTGCATCATGTACGGCATGTCCGAGGCCGAATTCGTCGACGAGACCTCGCCGCTCGATCCCCGCACCGAGTACGCCCGCTCCAAGGTGCGCAGCGAGCTCGCGATCCGGGAGCTCGCCCGGGACGGCTTCTCGCCGACCTTCCTGCGCAACGGCACCGTCTACGGCATCTCGCCGCGGATGCGCTTCGATACGGTGCTGAACAATCTGGTCGGCTGCGCCGTGACCGCCGGGCGGATCCAGGTGCAGGGCGACGGCAAACCGTGGCGGCCGGTGATCCACGTCGAGGACATCGCGCGCTCCTTCCACGCCGTCCTGGAGGCGCCGACCGAGGCGGTCCACAACCAGGTCTTCAACAACGGCGCCAACCACCTGAACCACCAGGTCATGGAGCTGGCCGAGATCACCGCCGGCGTGGTCCCGGGCTGCCGGATCGAGGTGATGAACCAGGCGGGTGCCGACCAGCGCACCTACCGGGCCGACTTCTCGAAGTTCGCACGCACCTTCCCGGAGTTCGAATGGAAATGGACCGCCCGCGCCGGCGCGCAGGAGCTCGCCGACACCTTCAGGCGCATCGGGCTCACGCGCGAGCAGTTCGACGGCGAGCGCTTCGTCCGCCTGCGCTGGCTGCGCCGGCTGCTCGAGACCGGGCGCCTCGACGGCGACCTGCGCTGGCGCGAGCCGGGGGGGCGCAGCGCGTGATCGACGGCGTCAAGATCGTGCCGCTGCGGCAGAT
>CAZXYL010000259.1:0-4360 GCA_964644915.1 uncultured Geminicoccaceae bacterium | reverse complement strand
TGCCCGCGGGGATATACCGTCGGGCGAAGCGGCTGCCAAGGCGGGTCAGGATCTCGTAGCCGATCGTCCCGGCGGCCGCGGCGAGCTCGTCGACACCTTCCGGGCCCCCGATCAGCTCCACCATGGTCCCGGGCCGGACCGTGTCCTCCGGGAGAGCCGTGACGTCGAGCGACGTGAGGTCCATCGAGACGCGCCCTGCGACCGGCACCTTGTGCCCGCCGATCCGCGCCGTCGCCCGGTTGCTCGCCGAGCGCGGGTAGCCGTCGGCGTAGCCGACCGGCACGGTCGCGATGCGCGCGCCCGCCCGCGTCTCGTAGGTGGCGTTGTAGCCCGCCGTCCCGGGCTCGCGCACCCGATGCACCTGCAGCACGGGCGCGTGGAGCGCGACCACCGGCTGCATCGGGTTGGGGCGATCCGGGGTCGGGTTCACGCCATAGAGCGCCACGCCCGGCCGGCAGAGCTGATAGTGCCAGGCCGGGCCGAGAAAGATGCCGGACGAGTTGGCGAGGCTTGCGGGCGCCGGAGGCAGCGTCTTGCGCAGCCGCTCGAAGCGCTGCCGCTGCCGCTCGTTGAGCGGGTCGCCCCGCCGCTCGGCCGAGACCAGATGGCTCATCACCAGCCGCAGGTCGAGCGCGTCCAGATCGGCCGGATCGATCTGTTCGAGCTCGGCCTCGTCGAAGCCCAGCCGGCACATGCCGGTGTCGATCTGGAGTGCCGCCGCGAGCCGGCACTGGCGCGTGCGGGCGAGCGATGCCCAGGTCGCGAGCTCACCCGGATGGTTCAGGATCGGGATCAGCGCCGCCTCAACCACCTCGCCCTCGGCGCCGGGCGGCAGCCCGTTCAGCAGGTAGACGGGCGCATCCCGCACATGGGGTCGGAGCTCCAGGCCCTCGTCCAGCTGGGCGACGAAGAAGCTGCGACAGCCGGCCTGCGCGAGCGCCTGCGCCACCGGGACGGCGCCCAGCCCGTAGGCGTTCGCCTTGACCACGGCCGCGACCTCGCTGCCGCGCGCCTCGGCGCGCAGCCGGCGCCAGTTCTGCGCGAGCGCCCCGAGATCGATGGTGAGAACGGCCTTGTGCGCGGCTTCAGTGGCCATTCACGACCATGTCGCGGAACTCGAAATTGGCGAAGCGCGAGCGGGCGGCATCGAACGTCAGCCGGATCGAGCCGATCGGCCCGTTGCGCTGCTTGGCGATGATCACGTCCGCCAACCCGCGACACTCCTCGTAGCGCTTGAGCCAGCCGTCGTAGCGGTCCTGGAAGCGATCGTCGCTCTCGTCGGCGCGGCGCTTCGGTTCCGAGCGCTCCTGATAGTACTCGTCACGATACACGAACATGACCACGTCCGCGTCCTGCTCGATGGTGCCGGATTCGCGCAGATCCGAGAGCTGCGGGCGCTTGTCCTCGCGCTGCTCGACCGCGCGGGAGAGCTGGGAAAGCGCCAGCACCGGCACGTTCAGCTCCTTCGCCAGCGCCTTCAGCCCCTGGGTGATCTCGGCGATCTCCTGGACCCGGTTGGTCTGGCTGTTGCGGGTCACCGGGTGCACCAGCTGCAGGTAGTCGACGACCACGAGCGACAGCCCGTGCCGGCGCTTGAGCCGCCGCGCCCGGGTGCGCAGCGCGGCCACGGAGAGAGCCGGCGTGTCGTCGATGAAGAGCGGCCGGGCGGCCAGCTCCTGGCTGGCGCGCACCACGCTCGCGAAATCCATGTCCTTGAGCTTGCCGCGGCGCAGATCGTCGGAGCTGAGCTCCGCCTCGGCGGCCAGAAGGCGCATCGCCAGCTGCTCCGCCGACATCTCGAGCGAGAAGATGCCGACCGCGTAGTTGCCGCCGGCCAGACCCGCGGCGTCGGGCCCGACCGCGCGGCTGGCCGCGGCGTTGGCGGCGATGGTCGTGGCGAGCGCGGTCTTGCCCATGCTCGGACGCCCGGCCAGCACGATCAGATCCGAGGGCTGCAGGCCGCCCAGCTTGTCGTCCAGATCGATCAGGCCGCTCGGCACGCCGGTGAGCCGGCCGTCCTTGTGATAGGCCGCCTCGATCAGCTCGACCGCCGTGGTGAGCACCGTCGGGAAGCCGCGGAAATCGCCCTCCACCTCGCCCTCCTGGGCGAGGCGGAAGAGCTGCTGCTCGGCCGCCTCGATCTGCTCGCGGCCGGATTCCTGTGCGCTCGCGTCGAAGGCGTGGTTGACGACCTCCTCGCCGACGCGGATCAGGCCACGCTTGATGGCCAGATCGTGCAGCAGCCGGCCGTAGTCCTCCGCGTTGAGGATGGTTTCCGCGGCGCGCGCGATGCGGGCCAGGTATTGCGCGCCATCCAGCTCGCGCAGCGCCTCGTCCTCGTCGAACGCCACCTTGAGCGTGACCGGGTCCGCCAGCTGCCCACGGGTGATCAGGCGCTCCATGGTCGCGTAGATCCGGCCGTGCACCGGCTCATAGAAATGCTCGGCGCGCAGGAACTCGCCGACCCGGTGGTACGCCTCGTTGTTGATCAGGATCGCGCCGAGCAGGGCCTGCTCGGCCTCGATGTTGTGCGGCTGCGTGCGGAAGCCCGGCGGGGCGGCCGCGGTGAGCGTCGGCGGGTCGAGGACATCGGTCGCTGGCATGGGCGAACACTACCACGTCAACCTCCTCCCGCAGCGCGTTCTTTTGTCCACAGCTATGTGGATCACGGGGAGGACGATCGGGCCGCTCGCCCGGCGCCGCTCTCGAACCAGGAGGCCACCGCCTCCGGCTCCGCCTGCAGCCGCTCGTACTGCTCCTGGACGAAGCGCAGGGTCTCCGGCGGGTAGGTCGGCTCGCACCGCTTGTCGGCGGCCCACTTCTCGGCCAGATCGAGGGTCATGCGCAGCGCCGCGTACTGGGGCGTCGCCAAACCGGCCCGGATGCACAGCGCCGCGAGCCCGCGCTTGTCCATGCCGTAGAGCAGCCGGCGCGCCGTGGCCAGGTCGGTGTCGGCGAGCAGCGCCAGGCCGGTCTCGACATAGCCGATGTCGCCGTCGCGCAGGTGGGCGAGGATCCCGTCGGGGTCGAGCTCGCCGGCCATGAAGCGCTCCCGGAGCTCCCGCTGCAGGGGCCGCTCGCCGTGATTGCGCGCGACGATGCTGAGCGTCGCCTGCTCGCGCGCGGCGGCGGTCAGCTGGCGCGCCTCCTGCGCGGTCATGCGCCGTGCGCGCACGAGCTCCCATTCCAGACGCTCGCCGATCATCGCGACCAGCTGGTCCACCAGCTCGTAGGGGAGCGCCGGCCGGCGGATCAGACGGTCCTGCACCTCGCGATCGCCGCGATAGTCCTCGGCGATGCGCAGGAGCGTCTTCTTCGATAGATCGGCGCCGACGTTGTCGACCAGGCGCTGGACCACCTCGGCCTCACTCAGATCGGTGAGGGCGTCGGCGAGGCGCTCGGAAACGCGCTCGCGACCGGCCACGGCGAGCGCGTATTGCAGTGCATGCGTGCGGACGATCTCACCGAGCTCGTCGTCGCTCAGCACCGGGCTGCGCTCGAGCACGGGCCAGGCGACCTCGATCTCGTCGCGGGCAAGCCTGATCGCGATGCTCTGCGGCAGATTGGGGCTGGCGGCGACCGCCTCAGCCAGCGCCCGGCGCACGTTCTTCTCGACGTCCTTGACCAGAAGGCCCAGGACCGCATCGGCAAGCGGACGTGTTTCGTCCTGCGCCAGCTCGTCGTACTGTCGCCCGAACCGGCCCGCGAGCTCGGCCCGCGACTCGGGCGAGCGGTCGGCGCGCAGACGCTGCACGTCGGCCATGGACAGCTGCGCCTGTGCCGCCGCATGCGCGCCCTGCTGCACGAGGGCGGCGCGCCGCCGACCGGCGGCGCTGGACGAGCTGGCGGCGGATCCGGCTTGGGCTGACATCAGCACCTCTCGTTGGGCCAGCCGGCCGGTCGCGCCGGGCCGAGCTTGCGGGCGCATTCTGCAAACGGCCGGTTAAGCTTTGATGAGCATCGGGAGCGGCCAGTCATGACCTTGGAGGTCTGCGCCGACGACATCCGCCGGGGCGTGTCCCGGGCGCTCGCGGCGGCCGACCACGCCGTGCTGGCGGAGATGCCGCTCGCCAACGGGCGGCGCGCCGATCTGGTGGCGCTCGGACGGGACGGCCGCATCACCATCGTCGAGATCAAGAGCAGTCGCCTCGACTTCCTGACCGACCAGAAGTGGCCCGAATACCTGGCGTTCTGCGAGCTGTTCTATTTCGCCGTGACCGCCGACTTTCCGCGCGCCCTGCTGCCGCCAGCTGAGGGGCTGATCCTCGCCGACCGCTTCATGGCCGAGGTCGTCCGCGAGGCGAGGGCATGCCCGCTCCCTGCTGCCCGGCGCAAGGCCATGCTGCTGCGCTTCGGGCGG
>CAZXYL010000258.1:0-3236 GCA_964644915.1 uncultured Geminicoccaceae bacterium | reverse complement strand
GCCCGATAGATAGTGCAAAAGAGCAGGCGCGCTAAGGGCGACCGAAGGCCGCTGCGGCACCGAGCGCGATCTCGGTCTCACCCGGCCGGCAATGCTTGGCCGCGAGTCGCTGCGCACCCAGCCGGATCGTACGCGCCGCCTCGAGCGAGACGCCGTAATCGACCATCGCGCGCGCGGGCGGCACGTCGGGGTCGAGCTCGAAGTCGCCCGCCGCGACGATCCGTGCCAGGAAGGCGCAGGCGGTCTCCCGATCCCGCTCGATGTCGAAGGGGCCGAGCATCCCGCCCAGAAGCCTGCGCTTGGCCAGCAGCCACAGCGCCGGCAGGTGCCCGCCCCGGGCGGCGACCTCCAGATGCCGCATGGCCCGCTCGTAGTCGGCATCGGGGGCGCGCAGCTCGAGGCCGCCCAGGAGGTACGCCGCCCGATACCGGTCCGCTTCGCCCCGCTCAATGCGCTGGAGCAGCTGTTCGCGCGGCCCGTCGTCGCGCGCCGTCGGGGAGCTGGCGCTCATCGCCGCGGCATGCGCCGCAGCCAGCGCGAGCACCAGAAACAGGATCAGCCGTCTCATCGCCAGCGCCTCCGTCAAGGACGATGCTGGCGAGCCTAGGAGGCTCTCGTTTCGAGCGGATGTCGCCGCGGGCGGGTTCGGGTTTCAGTTGTTTCACGCCCGCTCGCATCTCAGGCGCTGCGGCGGCGCCGGCCGCGGCGCGCTCCCCGACCGTCCCCATCGGCCACCGGCCCCTCGATCGGACCGAGCCGCCGGGCGATCTCGTCGCGCTCGGGCGAGGCGCCGCGCGGCCGCGTGTGCAGCGCGTCCGCCATGGCGCGCACGTGCTCCGGTCTCGTGCCGCAGCAGCCGCCGATGATCGAGGCACCGGCATCGCGCGCGAGACAGGCGTACTCCGCCATGACCTCGGGCGTGCCGTCATAGACGATGGCGCCATCGTCGAAGCGGGGCATGCCGCAGTTGCCCTTGGCCACGAGCAGATCCTCGGGGGCTGCCGCGCCTGCGAGGCCGACGATCGACCAGACCAGATGCGCCGGCCCGATGCCGCAGTTGGCGCCGAACGCGACCGGCCGGTCGGAAAGCGCACGGCAGAAGCCGAGCGCGTCCGCGGGCGTTACGCCCATCATGGTGCGCCCGTGCGTGTCGAACGACATGGTCGCGATGCTGGGGAGCCCGGCGCGCGCGGCGCCCGCGAGCGCCGCCTCGAGCTCATCGAGCGAGGACATGGTCTCGATCCAGAGCAGATCGCAGCCGCCCTCGGCGAGGCCCTGGGCCTGGTCCGCGAACGCCGCCGCGGCAGCCGCGAAGGCGAGGCTGCCCAGCGGCTCCAGGATCTCGCCGGTCGGCCCCATGGAGCCCGCGACCAGCACCCGGCGGTCCCGGCCGCCCACGACCTCTCGGGCGATTCGGGCTGCGGCCCGGTTGACCTCCGGCACCCGATCCTGAGCGCCGTGCAGGGCCAGGCGGCATCGGTTGGCGCCGAAGCTGTTGGTGAGCAGGATCTCGGAGCCCGCCGCGACGAACTCGCGATGCACGGTGGCCACCCGGCCGGGCTGATCGAGGTTCCACAGCTCGGGCGCATCGCCGCTCGACAGGCCGAGGCGAAACAGGTTGGTCCCCATGGCGCCGTCCGCAACCAGGTACGGCTTGTGGGCGAGCAGATCGCGCAGAGGGTTGGTCATCGGCGGTCCCGACCCGGAGGGTTCCTTGTTTTGGCGCCTGGTGTAGCGGCCAGCGACCTCAGCCGGCCCCGCCTTGCCGTGCGCGCCGGCGCGGGCGGCTGTCGGCGGCGCTGGTCCGCCCCGCGGCGCGCCGCCGCTGGCGCAGCCGCTGCACGATCGCCAGGCGCTCCGCGTCGCTGGCGAAGGGCCAGGCCGCGATCTCGCCACCGCTGCGCAGGCAGCCCTCGCACAGTCCCGTCTCCGGATCGAGCCGGCAGATGCCGGTGCAGGGCGAAGGGATCTCGGGCAAGGCCAGCCGTCCTGAACGGGGTGCGATCGCGCCCGCATTCACATAAAGCGAGGAACCACCGTGCACAACCGCCGCCGCGAGCGCGCGCGCCGTCCCGCTCTCAGGCCGTGAGCGCCGCGCGCTCGCGCGCAGCGACCTGCGCGCCCCGCAGCAGCGCCTCGAGCTCGGCCAGCCGCTGCTCGGCCACCGCCCGGTCGGCCTCGTCCGCAGTCGCGCTGCGGCAGGCGCGGCCGAGGATCGCCGCGTGCTTGCCGAGCGCCCTTCGCTGCTCCTCGTCGCGCACGAAGCCGACGAGTGTGGTGAGGATCTCGACCATGCGCACCAGAACCCAGAAGTAACCCGGCGCGAACTGGCGGATCTGATTGAACGCGGCATCGAGCGCGCCCTCGAACGTGACCGGATGGACGATCAGGCGAAGTCTCCCGGCCCGGTCCGCGACGGCCGAGAGCGGGGCGTCGCGCCCCATGATCTCGGCCAGCGCCTCCCCCAGGCGATCGATGCAGGCGAGCGCGGTGCGCGGGTCGTTGATCCCGGGCGACATGGCGCGCAGCGCGATGTCCTCGAGCTCGCCGAGCGCGAACTCGATGTCCTGGGCGGGCGTCCGCTTGCGTCCGATCACGACCGCGTCGCGCAGCTTCCTGGCGAGCGCCGGCGAGATGCGCCCAGGTGGCCACACCTGCAGGATCGGCGTGCCGGCGATCACGAAGTCGCCCGGCCGGTGCTCGACCTCGATCAAGAGATCGTGGCGGTTTGCGGCCTCGAGGAGCGTGCTGGCATCGATCACCTGGATGTAGCCGGCCTTGGCCGGGAACAGCGGCTCCGACGTCTGTGCCGGACGCTCGAGCTCGGCTGCCTGCGCGGGTGCGCCGCGGCCGTGGTCGATCTGCGGGAACCGCTCGCCGATCGCCTCATGCAACTGATGGCTCACCTGGGCGATCACGAAGTCAGCCTGCAGCGAATTGGCGACGTGGTGGATGAAGTAGACCAGCCAGGCGAGGTTGATCGTGGTCAGGACCAGCGCCACCAGCACCGACAGGTGCGGCACGAACTGAGCTCCGCCCGGGCCGTCTCCGCTCACCATCTGCAGGATGAGGAGGGCGTAGAGGAAGGTGGCGACGAAGGTGCCGAGCACCACCTGATTGATGCGATCGCTCATGAAATGCGTGATCACCCGCGGACCGAGCTGCGAGGATGCGAGCGTCAGCGCGACCAGGGTCATCGAGAACACGAGGCTCACCACCGTGATCATCGAGGTCGC
>CAZXYL010000257.1:0-1590 GCA_964644915.1 uncultured Geminicoccaceae bacterium | reverse complement strand
CTGGACGGTGCCGGTAACCGGGACAGGGGCGCACGCTGGAATTCAGGGCGTGGTCGCGGGGTGGTCTACACCAGCCTGAACGTCGCCACCTGCGTGCTCGAGACCTTGGTGCATTTCGGCCCGCAGTTGCGCGCAAAGCTGCCGGACAACCTGGTGCTGGTCCGGATCGAGATTCCCGATGACGTGGCCACTCTGAAGATGACGGCCGAGGAGATCCCGCCGGATGCCGATGCGATCGGCACCGACGGGCGCACTTGGTACCAGCGCACCGGCGATGCATGGCTGGAGCACGGGGCGGAGTTGGTGCTGCTGGCGCCTTCGGCGGTGGTTCGCTACGAGCTGAACGCGATGCTCAACCCCGCGCACCCGCGCATGGTGGACGTGCGGATCGTCTCCCCGGAGCCCTTCCGCTTCGATCCCCGGCTCGCGTTGCCGCGTGTGCGGGATCGCCGGTTCGGGTAAAAGGGATCGGAGCGCGCAGACGCCGCGCCGAGCGCCCACCAGAGGCAGCGGCAAAGGGGACCCATGTTCGCGATCGACCCCGCCCGGATCGACAGCGACGAGCTGGACCAGCTCCGCGTGCTGGTCGAGCACGCGCCGGTCGGGCTCGCCTTGTTCGACCCCGAGCTGCGCTACCTGCGGGTCAACCGCATGATGGCGGACCTGAACGGCCTCGCGCCCGAAGCGCACATCGGCCGCAGCCTGCGCGAGATCGCGCCCGAGGTCGCGGAGGTGGTCGAGGCGCCGTTCCGGCGGGTCCTCCAGACCGGGGAGCCGATCTACGGCCTCGAGACCGCACGGCATCACAAGGGCACCTGGCTCAAGGACGTGCACCCGATCCGGGGCGCCGACGGCCGGGTTGCGGCCCTGGTGGTGAGCGTGCGCGAGATCACGGCGCAAAAGCGCGCAGAGGAGCACCTCGCGCGCCTCGCGGCCATCGTCGAGACCTCCGAGGACGCCATCGTCAGCACCACGCCGGACGGGATTCTGGTCAGCTGGAACCGCTCGGCCGAGCGCCTGTTCGGCTATGCCGCGGAGGAGGTGCTCGGGTCCTCGATCGACCTCATCGTGCCCAGGGACCGGCGGGCGCAGCGACGCCGCGCGATCGAGAAGCTCGAGCGCGGCGAGCGGGTGGCGCACTTCGAGAGCGAGCGGCTCACGAGAGCGGGGCAGCGCATCCCGGTCTCGGTGGGCTACGCCGGGATTCGCGATGCCGCCGGCCGGCTGGTCGGCATCGCGGCGAGCGATCGGGACATCTCGCTGCGGCGGCGCGCGGAAGAGATCACCGCGGCCCGCGCCCGCGAGCAGGAGGCGGTGGCCGCATTGGGGCAGGCGGCACTCGCCGGCAAGCCCGTGCCGGCGCTGATGGAGCAGGCGGTCCAATCCGTCGTCCACAACCTGAAGGTTGACTTCTGCAAGCTCCTGGAGCTCTCGCCGGACGGGCAGCATCTCCTGCTCAGGGCCGGCGTGGGCTGGCCGCCGGGCCTGGTCGGCCGGGCCACGCTCCGCCCCGGCCTGGAATCGCAGGCCGGCTACACGCTCTCGATCGGCCAACCCGTCATCGTGCGCGACCTGCGCACCGAGGACCGC
>CAZXYL010000256.1:0-3019 GCA_964644915.1 uncultured Geminicoccaceae bacterium | reverse complement strand
CGTCGTGCTCGGCAGGACCACCGCCATCGGCACGGCGCGATAGGCCGAGAGGCCGTCGCACTCGTAGGCGCGCAGCTCGTCCTCGGTCGCGATCACCCCTTCGCCCGGCACGATCTCGCGCAGGTGCCTGATGATGGCATCTCGCTTGGCGAGCGCCTCCGCGTCCGGTTCGGGCATGCGCATGGGTGGACTCCCCGCTGGCCGGCTGGCTGGTCAGCGACCCTCTGCGCAAAGATGATTACCACCCGCGGGCCGGTCAATGCTGCGGGCCGGGAAACCCGGCGGCGGCCCACCGCCCGGCCGATCAGTCGACCGCGTAGACCTCGGGCTCGCCCTCGCCGAACGAGTAAATCGTGAACGGCCCCTCCTTCTCGCCGCCCATCCCGGGCGAGCCCAAGGGCATGCCGGGCAGCGAGATGCCCGCAACGTCGGGCCTCTCGGTCAGCAGCCGGAGCAGGACCTCGACCGGCACGTGACCTTCGATCGCATAGCCCTCCACCATCAGCGTATGGCAGCCCTCGAGACCTCCGGGGACACCCGCCTGCCGCTTGATCGGCGCGAGATCGCCCGTGTCCTCGAGCGTGACCTCGAAACCGTGGCGTTCGAGATACTTGCCGTACTCGGTGCAGCAGCCGCACCAGGGGTTCTTGTACAGGGTCGCCTGGTGCACGTCGCCGGCATGGGCGGCCGCCGAGACGGAGAGCAGCGCCAGCGTAAGCAGGGCACGAAGCAGTCGCATCACCATTCCTCTCGTCCGGGGTCAGCATCCGGCCTGGATGAACGGGGTGATCTCGCCGGGTGCTGCGAAGACCACGAACGCGCGATCGCCCATCATGCCGGACGGGATCAGCACCGGCCGGCCGGGCTCCGGGCCGCGCCCGCTGGAGTCGGTCTTGAAGCGCAGATTGAATTCCCAGAACGGGTGGGCATCACCGGTCTCGACCTCCACCGTGTAGGTGTCCTCGCAGTAGCGGATCGCGGTGATCCGGTTGTTGGGGCCGATCTCCTGGCGCAGATCGGCGGGCTCGCGCGCGCCCATCATGCCGCCCATCGTGCCGCCCGGGCCGGCATCGGCTGCCACCGGTTCCGTCGCGGTCTCGAGATAGGCGATGAGATCGGCTCTCGCCTGGGCATCGGCAATGCCGGGGAAGGTCATCCGGTTGCCCGGGATCACTGCCTGCGGATCGGCGAGCCAGGCATCGAGCATGTCCTCGGTCCAGACCACCTCCGCTTTTTGCAGCGCCGGCGAGTAGCGCCTGAAGCCCTCCACCGTGCCCGCCGTTCGACCCACAATGCCGGCGAGGCTCGGGCCGGTGCGGTGTTCGCCCGGCCGGAGCGCGTGACAGGCAGCACAGGAGCGAAACGCCCGCGCGCCCTCTTCCGGATCGCCGGCGGCGGATGCCGTCCCGCCGATGAGCCCAACGCCGAGGCTCATCGCCAATAGGATGCGTCTTTGCATGGTCCCCTCCACAAACATGGCACTCTGACCGCCGTCCGCTTTCGAGGGCGGACCGGCCGACGTGACGCGGATCAGGCGGCCGGCGATCTGGGCGGGAGGGGGTCGGGGTCGTGCGTCCACTCGGCGAGCCGGGGCGTGAGGGGTGCACAGAAACGGTCCGTTTGGCGCACCTCCAGCGCGGGCGGGATACCCGGGAGCGCCTGCAGGCACAGGCACGGCATCTCGCACGTGGCGCGGGCGATCGGATTCGCGTCCGCGCAGCAGGCGACCGCATTCATCGCCTCGGTCCCGACTGCTGGGCTCGCCAGTGCCGTGGTATCTGCCTGCACCATCGGGGCCAGCATGAGGATGCCGGCGATCAGGAGCCGCATCAGAATCGGGCAGACGACGGACATGGCCGACATCATAGCATCGCGCGTGCGCGGCGTCACAAGGGCGTTGCCCGCCCAGGGCCAGGGGCGACGCCGGTCAGTCGAGCGCGCGAGCTTACGCCCGCAGCACTCGCGACGACAGCACAATCCAGCGCGCCGAACGGGCGCGCTCGATCCGTCAGGTCGGAATGCTGGACGTGAGTCCGGGCTCAGCCCTGGCGCGCCTTGTAGCGCGGCTGCGTCTTGTTGATGACGTAGAGACGGCGCTTGCGACGCACCACCCGGCAGTCCTTGTGCCGGCTCTTGGCCGTCCTGAGCGAGTTGCGGATCTTCATTGGTCGGTCCGAAGCTTAGGTCTTGCGCCGGAAGTTCTGAAAGCGGCGATTGAACTTGTCCACCTGACCGCCGCGCTCGACCAGGCGCGACCGGTCGCCCGTCCACGCCGGGTGCACGGTCGGGTCGACCTCGAGCGTGAGGCTGGCCCCCGGCTGACCCCAGGTCGAGCGGGTCTTGAACGTCGACCCGTCGGTCATGACCACGGTGATCTCGTGATAGTCGGGGTGGATATCCTTCTTCACCCGCTTTCTCCCGGCTGCGGCCGCCGTTATATAGCCACCGAGGGCGCGGGGGACAAGTCTCGGCGGCGCGGGACGCAGGGCGACCCGAGGGAGGGATCATGGAAGGCGCGGCACGGTCGATCGCGGGCGCGGCGAGCGGGCGGACGGGCACGCGGGAGCTCGGGCACCTGCGCCGGCTCGCGGGCTATCTGCGGCCCTATCGCTGGACCGTGGTCGCGACGCTCGCGGCGCTGGCGCTGGCGGCCGCCTCGGTCCTGGTGCTCGGCGTCGGCATCCGCCATCTGATCGACGGCGGCTTCGGCGAGGGCCGCGCGGCCGCCATCGACCATGCGCTGCGCGCCGCCCTGATCGTCATCGCCGTGCTGGCGCTCGCCACGTTCGCGCGCTCCTATCTCGTGACCTGGCTGGGCGAGCGCGTGGTCGCCGACCTGCGCAAGCAGGTCTACGAGCACGTGATCCGGCTCTCGCCCGGCTTCTTCGAGGTGACCCGCACCGGCGAGGTGCTCTCGCGGCTCACGGCCGACACCTCGGTCATCCAGGCGGTGATCAGCGCCACCCTCTCGCAGGCGCTGCGCAATCTCCTGCTGCTCACCGGCGGGCTGATCCTGCTG
>CAZXYL010000255.1:0-4787 GCA_964644915.1 uncultured Geminicoccaceae bacterium | reverse complement strand
GGTCGATCCCGACCTGCCGCAAAACGCGGCCGATGGCTGGACAATCGAAGGGGCGAGCGACCGGATCGATGTCACGTTCGGCACGCAGCTCACTGTGGCAGTCCCCGCCGGGCCTCCGGTCGTGCTGCCGGTCGAGCCCGGCATCTACCATGCGCGCGTCGAGGTCGTAAAAGAGCTGCGCGTGATCCAGGGCCAGCTCAAGGAGATCACCGACACCTCGAACGAGACGGCGTTCGCGGCCATCCCGCTCGTCACCGGGTTCACCGTGATCAACTCGACGGAGCGGCGCATCCGCGTCGCGCTCGATCCCTCGGTGGACCTGACGCCGGCCGGCGCGCCGGGGCCGCTCGACATCATGGTGGTGGTCGACGGCGAGGCGTACGAGCGCTACGACCCGACGGAGCCCGACGCCACGTTCGATGTCGGCGAGTTCGAGCCGGCGGGTGCGACCGTGGACTTCCTCGCCCGGTTCGACCCGGACCTGCCCGGCACCCATCCGCTCCGCCTGATCGTGGAGGGCGCCGAGAGCGAGCCCTTCTGGATCGAGCTGCCATGACCGCCAGGGCCCCTCAAGGCACGCGCCATGGCTGAACGCCCGATCCGGCAGACCGACCTCGGCATTGGTACCATGATGGTGCGCGGACGCAGCCTCTCGCCCGCTATTGGGCACAGCCTCGCAGTCGCGGTCGCCGCCGCGCTCGCGCACCAGATGCCGGGCGGCAGCGCCCGTATCGGCGAAATGACCCTCCAGCTGCCCGCTTCGGCTGTCGGTGCGGACGGCGGCATCGATCCCGCGGCTCTTGCCCACGCCGTCGCTCATGCCAGGCGCGACCGCGATGCCTGACACCGGTTATTCCCGCAGCCCCAAGATCGCCAAGGGCGCGCTGGTCCAGCTCCTGCAGGACATCATCGGCGTGATCCCGAACATCATTGTGTTCCAGTACAATCCGACCACGCTCACCCGCCAGCTCACCCCCTGGGACCCGTTCGCGGTCGACCAGACCCAGCGCGGCGGCCAGGCACCGACGGTCCAGCCCTTCGACGTCCAGGAAACGTTCTCCAACTTCAAGATCGAGCTGGATGCCACCGACGATCTCGAGGACGGCAAGGTCCTCGCGGAGGCGACCGGGATCGAGACCCGGCTCGCCGCCCTGCGCAAGCTGACCCAGGCTTCGCAGGGCCTGCTGGGCGACCTGATCGAGAGCGCGAAGTCGCTGGTCGGCGCCGCCGAGGACGAGGCGCGCCGCCCCACCGTCGCCCCGATCCTGCTGGTTCTGGGCCCGCGCCTGATCCTGCCGGTACGGGTGAAGACCTTCTCGGTCGAGGAGACGCTGTTCTCGCCCGCGTACTACCCACTGCACGCCACGGTGACGATGGAGCTGGAGGTGCTCACGCCCGACGTCTTCCGATGCCAGGAGGACATCGCCGGCAAGATCGCAATCGCCGCCTACAACTTCACCAGGCTGCAGGAAGACGCCAACGCGCTGCTGAACGTCGCCAACAACGTCGACGCCGTTCGAGCGCTGCTGCCGTTCTGACGGCCTGCACGGAGAACCTTATGGCCACCTTCGACCGGAAGAGCCGCTACGTCCTGAACGCCACGACGTACGTGACCACCGACCGCCGCGGCCGCACGATAGCCGCCCTGACGCCGGCCGAGCGACCCGCGCAGGCGCATCTCGGCGATCATCGGCGCAAGGACGGCCAGCGCCTGGATCATCTGGCGAACTTCTACCTGCAGGACCCCTGCGGCTTCTGGCGGATCGCGGAGCACAACGACGCCGTCCTGCCCGATGCCCTGGCCGACGCGGCCATCATCCGAATTCCGCGCAAGACCTGAGGAAGGCGCACCATGGGCTTCGGCGCCATCATCGCGACTGGTGAGAACAACACGCCGCTGGACGAGGATCTGGCAGGCTGCATCGCCGAGGTGCGCGTCGAGCAGAAGCTGGACGAGCCGACCCAGTTCGCGGTGCGCTTCCTGGACGACATCGAGAACGGGCAGCCGCGTCACGCCAACGACGACCGCCTCGCGATTGATACCATCGTGAGTGTGATCGTCGAGGTGGGCGACGCCCTGGCCTGCCTCGTGCGCGGCCCGATCGTCGAGCACAAAAGCGAGGTGACCCTTGGCGGTCCCGGCTCCTGGTTTGAGATTTACGGGCTGGACCGGCGCGACCTTCTGGACCGCATCTGCGTGCAGGCGACGTGGACCGGGCGAGTCTCCGACGCCGCGCGCCAGATCCTGGGCCAGGCCTTCGACTTGGAGGTCGAGGATACGACCCGGGTCTACGAGGAGTCCCGCGAGACGCTGAACCAGCGGACCACGGACCTGGAGTTCCTGACGCAGATCGCCGGGCGCAACAACGTGCATCTCTGGATCACCTACGACTGCGGGCGCTCGCCGATCGGCAGCGGCTTTCAGGTCACCGAGACCGCGCACCTCGCCTCGTCCCCGCGGCGCCCGGAGGGCGGGGTAGGCGGCGCCGTCGCGAGCGCGATCCAGCTGGTGCCGACCAGCGAGCTGACCCTGCGCGTCCATGTGCCGTCGAGCGACTGCCCGAACGTCACCGCCTTTCAGGTCACCGTCGACGGCGCGCGGCCGAGCCGGTATCGCGCCGGGTCCATGCCCACCGAGGAGATCCGGCCGGGCAGCACCGAGGCCTCCGACCCGCAGCCACCCGCCGGACAGGGGGCGCAGCGACTCGGCCAGCTGGGCGGCGTGACCCGCGAACTGTGCATGCCGGGGAGCGGCGATCCGCAGGACACCCAGACGCGCGGCGAGGCGGCGCTGACCGAGGCCGGCTGGTTCGTCCAGGCGACCGCCAGCACCACCCGGCACCTGCTGGGTGGCGTGCTCAAGCCGCATGACGTGATCGCGGCCGCAGGCGTCGGGCCGCGGCTCGGTCGCGCCGTCTTCCGAGTGAAGGAGGTAACCCACGTCATCAACCCCGCGGAGCACTACATGGACCTGATGCTGGAAAGCAACAGCCTCGGAGAGGGCTGAGATGGACGGCACCGATCCCATGGTGAGCGCGCTCGCCGGCGCCATGCAGGCGCGGTACTACGGCAAGTACCGCGGCCAGGTTGCGACCAACGTTGACGCCGCCAATCGGGGACGGCTCCAGGTGTCCATCCCGGCGCTGCTGGGCGACCAGCTGGTCTGGGCGATGCCATGCGTCCCCTACGCCGGGAACGGCGTCGGGCTGTTCGCGCTGCCGCCGGTCGGCGCCGGCGTCTGGGTGGAGTTCGAGGGCGGCGACCTGGACTACCCGATCTGGGCCGGCTGCTTTTGGGCGGATGGCGAGATCAGCCCCGCGACCGACGCCGGCCCGGACGTCAAATTCTGGAAGACCGACGCGGTGTCGGTGCGGATCGACGACGCCGCCGGCGAGATCGTCATCGAGACCCAGGGCGGCGCGAAGCTCACGATCTCGGCCACCCAAATCACGGCCGAGGCGAGCACGGTCGTACAGAAAGCGCTGGGCAACCAGACGCAACTGTCCGCGAGCGGCTTCGACGTCAACAACGGCGCCTTCACGGTGATCTAGCGGAGGCAGCGGCATGGCAGGCAACGTTCAGACCCTGGCACCCGGCGTATCCGATGCCGCGCAGGTCCCGGCAGTCACCAAGATCTCGCCGAACCAGCGGGTCAGCGCCACCACCGGCACGATCGGGACGGTCGCCGACGTGCTGCAGTTCCCGGGCGCCGTGCCGCCGTTCACAGTCGTGGGCAATTGGATCTCGCCGAACACCCGTACCATGGCGATGGGTCTGCCGACGATCGCGCAGAGCAGCATCGGCAACTGCTTCAACGCGGTTGGCGCGCCCACCGGCCCGATGATCGTGAAGCTCGGCGATTCCCGGGTCAGCGCGCAATAGGCCGGCAGTTATGGCGCAGGAGCTGTTTCAAGGCATCCATCATCCGCTCGCGATCTCCGCGAGGAGCGGCCGGCTGCGCCAGGAGACCGACTACGAGGCGTACGTCCGGCAGCTGATCCGCCAGGTGCTGCTGACTGCGCCGGGCGAGCGCATCAATCGGCCCGAGTTCGGCGCCGGGGTGCGCCGCCTGGTGTTCGCGCCGCTGAGCGCGGCTACGGCCTCCCTGGCCCAGACGACCATCTACCAGGCGCTGACCGCATCGCTCGATGCCCTGATCCGGGTCGAGGACGTGCGCGCACAGGCGACCGAGCCAGGACGGCTCGACATCACCGTCACCTATCTGCTGCGCGCCCGCGGCGAGCGCCGCTTCCTGAACGTCGAGGTGACCGAGTGATGGCCGCGCGTGACCGCAAGGCGCTGATCTGCGAGCAGGCGACCCTGCAGGTCACCGGCATCGACTTCGTGCGCGTGGTCGACCCGGAGGTGCAGACCCGGCTCGAGGTCTTCTTCCTGGTCGATCCCAACGTCCTGGCGGATCCGTTCGACCTTCTGGTCGCGCCGCCGCCCGGCTTCGCCCGGATCGACGCGGTGGAGGACGACGGCACGGTCGTGATCGCCGCGCTGTCGTGGGATCAGGTGCCGGACGCTCAGGGAGCCCTGCGCACGGTCCTGGTGATCGATACCGAGGAGCCCGGCGGGTTCCAGATCTACCGCCTGACCCTGGTTGACGACCGCACCCCGTCCCGCATCGACCCGTTCTTCAATGCGGTCGAGTTCTCGTTCAAGCAGGGTTGCCCGAGCGACTTCGACTGCAAGCCACGCCACGACTGCCCGGAGGAAGCGGGCGTCGACTGGCCGCTCGACTATCTCGCGCGCGACTTCGAGAGCCTGCGCAACGCCCTGCT
>CAZXYL010000254.1:0-2699 GCA_964644915.1 uncultured Geminicoccaceae bacterium | reverse complement strand
AATGCCTCTGCCTTGCGCTTGGAGGTCTGGCCGGTGGATCGCTTTATGCGCTGTCCGTCGATCTCGAACTCGACGTAGTAGATACCCTTTTTGCCACGCTGATAGACCCACATGCGAGAACTCCTCTGGAATGACCCACCACAAACACCACCACTCTTCATCGGTGGTAGCCAGAGGCTGAAGGTTAACCCCTTCAAAGGTCTCGAGAATTGATGGAGCGGGCGAAGGGATTCGAACCCTCGACTTCAACCTTGGCAAGGTTGCGCTCTACCCCTGAGCTACGCCCGCCCGCTGCGGCGCCGCGGCACCGCCGACCATGCGGCTAGATAAGAGATGGCGCGGGCTTTGACAAGTCCGAAGGCGCGGCGCCGCAAGGGACCGGCGGCCCTTGATCCCACGAGAGCGCCTCGCCATTTTAGGGGCCATCGTCGCGGAAAAACACGATCGCCCAGGGCAGGAAAAGGGACGACAAGATGGCTTTGCTGTCGGGACTCATGGGCAGGGGCACCGCGCCCGGCGCCAATGGCGCGCTGATCAAGGACGGCGACACTCAGAGCTTCATGGAGGACGTCGTCCAGGCTTCGCGCGCGCAGCCGGTGATCGTCGACTTCTGGGCGCCCTGGTGCGGCCCGTGCAAGCAGCTCGGCCCGATCCTGGAGCGGGTCGTGAAGAACGCGGGCGGCAAGGTGCGCCTGGTCAAGATCAATATCGACGAGAACCCCGAGCTCGCCCAGCAGCTGCGCATCCAGTCCATCCCCATGGTCTACGCGTTCAAGGGCGGCCAGCCCGTGGACGGCTTCGCCGGCGCCTTGCCCGAGAGCCAGATCAAGGCGTTCGTCGAGCGCCTGACCGGCCCCTTGGGCCCGGGGCCGGTCGAGGCCAGCCTCGAGCAGGCGCGCGCGGACGCCGAGGCGGGCCGGACGGACCGCGCCGCGCAGCTCTACGAGCGCATCCTCGGCGCCGAGCCCGAGAACCCCGAGGCGCTGGCGGGGCTCGCCCGCTGCCACATCGGCGCCGGCCGGTTCGACGCGGCGCGCCAGGTGCTGGCGCGCGTGCCGGCGGCGCACGCCAGCCACGTCGAGGTCGAAGGCGCGCGGGCGGCGCTGACGCTGGCCGAGGAAGCCGGCACGCTCTCGGATCCGGCGACGCTGAACGATCGCCTCGCCGCCGACGAGGACGACTTCGCGGCCAGGCTGGAGCTTGCGACCGTGCTGTTCCTGCGCGGTCAGGTGGAGGCCGCCATGGAGCATCTTCTGGCGATCGTGCGCAAGGATCGGGACTGGAACGATCAGGCGGCGCGCAAGCAGCTGGTGAAGTTCTTCGAGGTTCTCGGGCCCAAACACCCGGCCACGGTCAGCGGACGACGCAAGCTCTCGGCCGTGCTGTTCTCTTAACCCCGCGCAGCCGAAAGGCACGGGCGCGTCATGGGTGTCGCCATCGAACCAGGACTGAGCGGTCTGCCGACCCGGTTCCCCGTGTTTCCGCTCGCGGGGGCGATCCTGCTGCCCGGCGGCAACCTGCCGCTCAACATCTTCGAGCCGCGCTACCTGCAGATGACCCGCGATGCGATGCGCACCGACCGGGTGATCGGCATGATCCAGCCCTGCGGCGACGCGCGCAAGGCCAAGCCCGAGCTCTATCCGGTCGGCTGCGCCGGGCGGATCACCAGCTTCGCCGAGACCGACGACGGGCGCTATCTGATCACGCTCACCGGCGTCTGCCGCTACGACGTGGTCGAGGAGCTCACGGTCTCGACGCCTTATCGCCAGGTGATCGCCAGCTTCGAGCGCTGGCAGGCCGATTTCGAGCCCCCGCCCGTGTGCGACAGCCTGCGCCCGCACCTTCTGAACGCGCTCAAAGGCTATTTCGACGTCTACGACATCAGCGCCGACTGGACGCAGATCAAGGCGGCACCGCTCGGCGGCCTGATCACCTCGCTCGCCATGATCTGCCCCTTCGAGCCGAGCGAGAAGCAGGCCCTGCTCGAGGCGCCCGACCCCGGGCAGCGCGCGAACGTGCTGATCGCGCTGATGCAGATGGGTGCGTGCACCTGCAGCGCACAGGCCCGCAGCGCACCGCACTGAGAGCACCGAGCGAGCGGAGGCTCCGCCGAGATGACCGATCCTGCCGCCAAGAGCGCCGTCGACCCCAAGCTGCTCGATCTCCTCGTCTGCCCGCTCACGAAAAAGCCGCTTCGCTACGACCGCGAGCGTCAGGAGCTGGTCAGCGAGGAGGCGGGCCTCGCCTACCCGATCCGGGACGGCATCCCCATCATGCTGGTCGACGAGGCCAGAGCGTTGGACGAGGACGATGCGATTCCTGAAGAGGTCCGCGCCGAAAAGCGAGCCGAAGACGACAGCGGCGAGCGAGCCGACCCGGCCGGCTGAGGCGCCGGCCGCGGCGCACCCCTGGCCCACCCAGCTGCGCGTCAACCGGGCGGAGAAGCGGCTCACCGTGACGTTCGATTCCGGCGAGCGCTTCACCTTCCCGGCCGAGTTCCTGCGCGTCGAGAGCCCGTCCGCCGAGGTCCAGGGGCACGGGCCCGGCCAGAAGACGATTGTTCCCGGCCGGCGCCATGTCGTAATCATGGATCTGGATCCTGTCGGCAATTACGCCGAGCGCATCAGGTTCGACGACCTGCACTACACCGGCATGTATTCCTGGCGCTATCTCTACTTACTGGTCAAGAGCCAGGAGCG
>CAZXYL010000253.1:0-16543 GCA_964644915.1 uncultured Geminicoccaceae bacterium | reverse complement strand
CCGGGTCTTGTTCTTCAATGTGTTCCGCCTGACGCACGATGCGCAGGAAATCTGGCAGTCCGGCCGCCTGGTGTCGGTCACGAGCACGACGGACCGTGACGGCACGAGCCTGCAGGTTTCCGGCAACGCTACCGCGAACGGCTTCCGCATCATCGGCGAGAACGGCCCTTTCCTCGCAGCGGCGGACCTTTTGACCACGAATGCGCTTTGGGACAGCCGCATCGTGCACGAGCAAACGCTGATCGACGTCCAGTACGGCGGCGAGATCGGGCTGGTGGCGAGGCCGTTCGGCGAGGAGCAGGTCACCACGCCACAGGGGCAGGTGCGCGCCCGCCGCTATCAGATGATCACACCCCATTACACCGGCAGCGTGTTCTACGATGGGGACCAGCGCTGGGTTAAGGCCCTGATCGAACTGAAGGGACAGACCATCGAATATGCCCTCGCGACATAGCAGGATCCCGAGAGCCCGGTCCTGGTCGCGCCCAATAATCATGGCATGCGCTCTCGCAGCTTTGGCCATCACCCAGCTGGGATGCGCGCAGGTGCCGGGGCGGCCCGACGTGGTGATCGGCACGGCCAGGCCGGCAGACATCGACTACCCGCTCGGCGGCTCGATTTGCCGGCTGTTCAACCTCGACACGCCGCGCCACGGTCTGCGCTGCGCCGAAGAGCCCTCGGGTGGCTCTGTCGCAAACATCGAATCGCTCCGCAGCGGCCGCATCGATATCGGGATCGTGCCCTCGGACGTGCTCGCCGACGCCATGGCCGGCGACGGACCGTTCGCTGCGCGGGGTCCCGCTACCGACCTGCGCGTCCTGTTCGCCGGGCATGCCGATGTATTCACGCTCGTCGCTCACCAGGGATCGGGAATCCGCACGGTGGCGGATCTGCGCGGCAAACGCATCGGCATCGGAAGTCCCGGATCGCGGCAAAGAGCCAGTATGGAGCGCGTCATGGCCGCGCTCGGCCTGACGCGGAACGATTTCGCGGAGGCGCACGAGCTAGCGCCCGCGGAGCAGAACCGGGCTTTTTGCGCCAATGAGCTCGACGCGATCGTCTACTCGGTCGGCCACCCGAACGGTCTGATTCGCGATGCGACCCTCACATGCCACGGCATGCTGGTCGCCGTCAGCGGCCCGGCCATCGAGCGGATGTTGTCCGAATACCAGGAATATCAGCGCGCGACGATTCCCGGCGGC
Organism: uncultured Geminicoccaceae bacterium; assembly: GCA_964644915.1. Lineage (GTDB taxonomy): Bacteria > Pseudomonadota > Alphaproteobacteria > Geminicoccales > Geminicoccaceae > CAZXYL01. The sequence goes on along the minus strand of CAZXYL010000253.1, from coordinate 15,341 downwards.
ACCTATCCGGTCAACCCGGCCGATGTGCACACCTTCGGCGTCCGCGCCGTGGTCGTCACGACCGTGCGCATGCCCGATGCGGTGGCCTATGAGATCACGCGGGCGGTGTTCGACAATCTCGACGATTTCCGGCGCCTGCACCCTGCTTTCGAAGCGCTATCGGTCGCGGGCATGGTCCATACGACCGGCCGCGCGCCGGTCCACGTCGGAGCCGCGCGCTACTATCGCGAACACGGGTGGCTGCCGTGAGGGCGTGCACGTTGGCACGCTCGATGATCCCGCGGCAAGTCCGGAGCGCCGCGGCGCGATCCTCGGCTCACGGGCACACGGCTCAAGCGACGTGCCGAGTGATCCGGCCGTGCAGGTAGGACGCGAGATGGTCGCTGAGATCGCGGGCATCGTCGCCGGCGCCGTCGATGAGCGCGGACTTGCGACGGCGCAGGAACTGCAGGCCCATCACGTACATGCCGGGCGACGCCACGATCCCGCCATCGTGGCGGATCTGGCCCTTGCGATCCAGGACCGGCACGTCCAGCCACGAGTAGTCGGGACGGAAGCCGGTCGCCCAGACGATTGTCCTGATCTCGCCGCGGCCGAGATCGAGGCTCAGGGGCGGCGAGTCCTCGACCCTGGTCGGGGCGAAGCGGTGCGGAGCCTCGACCTCGCCGTCGAGGCCCCGGTCGGTCGCCCACTGGTCGATGGCATCCAGCAGCCTGCCCATCTTGAGGTCGGACATGGCACAGTGGTTGCGCAACGAGCCCGAGAACTGAAGCCTGCCGTCGCTGATGCCGACCAGCCGGCCGACCAGCCTGACGCCGATGGCGGTCAGGGCGTTGAGGTCCAGAGTGGCCCGATCGGGCGAGCCGACGAGCTGGAGTGAGGGGACCCTGCGGGCTCGCGCGATGTCGTCGACCTCGTCGTAACGCTGGTCGAGCACGCCAGCGGCATCCATCCACCACTGGATGTCCCTGCCCCGGTAGGTCCTGGGCGCCCGGATGTGCTCGCCCGCGGCCAGGGTCACGGGGCGGCCAGAGCGGTGGATTTCATCTGCGAGCTGGACCCCGGTCGCCGAGGCGCCGACGACGAGCACACCGCCGTCCTCGAGCTGATTCGGGTTGCGGTACGCCATGGGCGTGAGCGTTCGGATCGCCGGCGGCACGGCCTCGGCGAGTCCCGGGACGCAGGGAATGTTGCAGGCACCGGTCGCGATCACCACCGTCCTGGCGTGCCAGTCGCCCCGATCGGTGCCGACCAGGTAGCCGGCATCGGTGCGGCGGAGCGACATCACCCTGGTCCTGGTCTGGACCGGGGCCGAGACCGCGCGCGCATAGCGATCGATGAAGGCGATGACCTCGGGCATGGTGCCGAAGCCGTCGGGATCGTCGCCCTCGTAGCCGAAGCCGGGCAGCCGGCGCTGCCAGTTGGGCGTCAGCAGTCGGAGCGAGTCCCAGCGCTCGGTTCGCCAGGAGTTGGCGACCTCGCCGCGCTCGAGCACCACATGGTCGAGCCCGCGCTCGGTGAGGCACCGGCTCATCGCCAGCCCGGCATGGCCGGCGCCGATGATGACGGTGGCGATCCTTTGCATGGACCCGCTCCTTCTGCTGTGCGCCACGACGCCGGTCAGTTCACTTCGACGAAGACGTTCGTCGGGTTGGTGATGATGTCGTAGACCGCCGACCGCTTCTGCGACTGGGCGACCAGCGCCCGGATCTCCTCGGGCGTCGCATCAGCGTCGATCGTGTAGGTGACCTTGATGCCGTCGAAGCCGTTGCGGACGTCGCTGTCCATGCCGAGGATGCCCTGGATGTCCATGCTGCCCTCGATGGTCGCCGAGACGGAGCGCAGCTGGATGTTGCGGTTCTGGGCAACCGCGGCGATGCCAGCGGTGAGGCAGGCGCCGAGGCCGACCAGCACGTACTCGACAGGCGTGGGGCCGTTGTCCTCGGCGGCAAAGATCTCCGGGTGATCGGCATCGAAGGTGAACTCGGTCTTGTGCCTCTGCTCCTGGCCGAGACCGAAGAAGCCGTCCACGGTCGAGCGGCTATGCGTGCCGTTCATCCACTTGCAAGTCGCCCGCCAGTGGAACCGGGCGGCCTCGGGCGTTGCGGCGAGCGCCTCGCGGGCGCCGAGCAGAGCCTCGACGTTGACGCCGTTGTCGACGGTGGGGGTCGTGGTGGTCGCATACATGGCTAACTTCCTCTCTGGTCAGTGGGTGGTGGGGGCAGGAACCCGGGCCGTCGCAACGACGAACTCGCCCGGTACGCGATAGCCATCGGCCGCGGCGTAGGCGGCGATGGATTCGAGATACTCGGCGTGGACCGCCCGCTTCGTCGCGTCGTCGAAGCGGCTGTAGGCGAGCGCCACCGGCCCGCCCTGGAAGATCGCGCCCAGGGCCTCCTCGCCAGAGGCGTAGTAGAGCGTGGTCCGCAGGCGCTCGGCGCGAATGTCGGTGAAGCCCGCGGTCTGGAAGGCGTGCGCGAGCGTGTCCCGGGTGCCGAGCTGGAAGAACAGGGGGCAGACCTCGGAGGTGACGCGCGCAGCGGTGATCGGGAAGATCTCCGCCCAGCCGCAGTTGCCCCGGGCCCCCCACACCGCCGCCGCCGCCCGCCCGCCCGGCCGCAGCACCCGGCGCATCTCGCCAAGTGCCTGCACCGGGTCCGGGACGTACATCAGGCCGAGGGCGCAGACGGCGGCATCGAAGCTGGCGTCGGGGAGCGGCAGCTCCTCGGCGTCGGCACGCTCGAAGCTGGCGTTGGCGATGCCGCGGGCGGCGGCGATGCGGCCGGCCGCCTCGACCATCTGGCCGGAAATGTCGGTGCCGACCACGGTGCCCCGCTCGCCGACGGCCGCGGCCATACGGAAGCTGACCAGCCCGGTGCCGCAGGCGACGTCGAGCACACGCTCGCCGGGCCGCAGATCCACCAAGTCGAGCATCAGGGACTGGGCCGGCTCGAGCTGGGCACGCCAGCCCACCTCGTAGAACGCCACGGCCAGATCCCAGCCGTAGCGCTGGACGCGTCGCTGAAATTGGGGATCCATCGCTCAGGCCTCCACGCCGGCCAGGTGCGGAACACGCAGCAGCGTGAGCGCACGGCCGAAGTTGTCGAGATACGGGCTGTAGCGCTCAGCGAGCTCGAGGACCTCGTCCAGCAGGTGCTGGGGGGCCGCGCTCGCGATCGCGACCGCGTAGCGGATCTCCGTGTAGCCGGGCTGGATCCCATCCCCCATGCCCAGCTCGCCGCGGGCGTCGAAGTCCGCCTGGACCTCGACCTCGAGGGCATCGATGGGCACGCCGAGACGCGCGGCCCAGGACGCGATGCCGATCGCGAGACAGCTGGCGAGCGCCGCGCGACCGAGCACGCCCGGGTTCGGCGCCGTCTCGTCGCCGCCCACCTTGGCCGGCATGTCGGCGGCGAGCCGCCAGGGGCCCTCCTCGATCTCGCAGCGCAGCCCGTCCACGAGGCGAGCCCTGGTGATGCAGGTGAGATGGCCCCGCGACGGCTTCATCGTGAGCAGCTGGATGCTGCGCTCGGCCATCGCCCGGATCGTCGAAGGATCCGTCATCGTACCCTCCAGCAGCTTGGGTCGATCCGGCAACGCCCGCCGGGCGAGAGCCGGGATCAGATGCCGGTTCCGGATCCCCGATCCATCGTTCGCCGGATCGCGTGAACCGCTGCATCAGCTGGAGGGGAGCCTAAGGTCGCGACGTTTCCCTCAGATGTCAGGGACCGGGCGATTTGGCTTCAATTGTAACCGCTCCCGTCCCTCTCTGTTTCGATCGGATTTCAGCCATAGAGCATGTTCAGGCCGGACCCGGGAAGCGGATGGTCACTCGCGCAACCACCAGAGGAATCAGCTCTCGCCCGTGGCCTGGCGGAGATAGGCGAGCAAATCCTCGATCTCCTGATCGTTCCTGATGCCGGCGAACGCCATGCGGTTGCCAGGGATGAAGTCGCGCGGGTTGCGCACGTATTCGGCGATGGTCTCGTCGTCCCACACGACGCCCGATTCCTTGAGCGCATCGGAATAGTTGAAGTCTTCGACCGCCCCGGCCTCGCGCCCAAAGACGCCGACCAGGTGGGGCCCGATCTTGTTTAGCTCCCGATCGAGCTCGTGGCAGGTCCGGCATTTGTTGAACGCCCGCTGCCCCTGTGCCGGGTCGCCTTGGGCATACGCCGCGCTCGCGCTCATCGCCATACCAGCGGCAGCGAGACAAGCCAGAAGCGGTCGGAATCTCATCACGCGGTCTCCCTGTTGCGCTTGCGTCACCCGTGTGGCCGGTCCCGAGGCCGAGCGCCGGGCCGACAGGCTATCCGGCGCACCTGGCCGGCGCCTTGACCGTGATCAAGGACGGCTGCTGCCCGGCGCCGCAGAAGGTGAATCGTATCGTCGCGCCCCCGAAGAGCTCTCCGCCATGGAAATGGTCCTGTTCCTTACCGTCGGCATCGGCCTCTACCTCGGCGCCGACTGGCTGCTCGATCGCATCGAGATGGCGCGCGGCGCCCGCCTGGAGCACCGCACCCTCGTCTTCTTCGGGATCCTGCTCTCGCTCGCCCTGATCATGTTCACGGTGCTCGAGCGCGTCCTCCTGAATTGATCGAAAGCTTCTTGATCTCCGTCAAGGAAGGCCCCGGGGCGCGTCGCTAGCGTCGGATGCGAGGCTCGAGCCAACCATAACCCGGGGAACCTCTGCCGCGTCTTCGGCAGAGCACATAAGGAGTCGAGATGGCGCAGACCCCACACACGTCCGGCGAGGCCGAGGCCCGCAGAGCAGGTCAGGGTGACGAGCGCATCCCTGCCATGCAGCGGCTGCTCGACAATCCTTTCCTTTTGCTCTTCATCGGGGTCGCGGTTCCGGCCGTCTTCTACCTGATCTGGGGGGTCATGGAGATCACCCAGATTCCGATCGCGCGCTGAGGGAGGGGACCATGGCGATCCACCCCCCCGAGCAGCGGATCTGGTGGAAGGAGCCGATCGCGCGCGGCGAGATCGTCTGGATCACGATCGCCTTCCTGTGGGGCGTCGTGATGTTCTTCACCATGATCTACTGGCACTTCACCGGCGAGCAGAACCTCTCCAACGAGGCCTATCGCATCGACCCGATGGTGTTCACCGAGCGCACCGAGGCGATGGCGGAGCAGTACACGGTGCGCGACGAGGCGGGCATCCCCGTGGTGCGGCCGCCGGCCGGCAGCGACGTCTACATGCTGGGCCGGCTCTGGGAGTGGTGGCCGATCCTGGAGCTCGAGAAGGACCAGAGCTACCGCCTGCACCTCTCGTCCGTGGACTGGCAGCACGGCTTCTCGCTCCAGCCGACCAATCTGAACCTCCAGGTGCATCCCGGCTACGACATGGTGATCACCATCACCCCCAATCAGGCCGGTGAGTTCAGCGTCGTCTGCAACGAGTACTGCGGCATCGGCCACCACGTGATGGTGGGCAAGATCTACGTGGTCGAGCCGGGGCAGGGAGGCTGATCATGGCGACGACTGTTGGCGAGGCCCTCGCACCGGCTGCGGTCGAGGATCCCTCTCGGATCTGCCCCGTCACGGGCCTGAGGGTCAGCCTCGCGGCGCAGCGGCTGATCAAGGCGAACGCCGTCGTGGCGGTCATCTTCCTCGCGATCGGCGGCCTGTTCGGGCTGCTCGTGGCGCTCACCCGCTGGCCCGCCGTGCACATCCTGCCGGCGGAGTGGTTCTACCTCGTGCTGACCGCACACGGCTTCAACGTGCTCCTGGTCTGGATCCTGTTCTTCGAGGTGGCACTGCTCTACTTCGCCTCGACGGTCCTCCTGAACTCGCGGCTGGCGGCGCCGCGCCTCGCCTGGGGCGCCTTCGTGCTCATGCTCATCGGTGCACTGCTCACCAATTGGACGGTGCTGCAGGGCGACTCGAGCGTGATGTTCACCTCCTATCCGCCGATGCAGGCGGCGCCCAACTTCTACCTCGGGCTGATCCTGTTCGCCGTCGGCGCGCTGATCGCGGTCTTCATCTTCTTTGCCACGCTCGTCGTGGCGCGCGAGGAGCGGAGCTACGAGGGCTCGATCCCGCTGGTCACCTTCGGCGCGCTCACCGCCGCGATCATCGCGGTGTTCACCATCGTCTCGGGCGCGGTCATCCTGGTCCCGACCTGGCTCTGGTCGCTCGGCTACATCAGCCACATCGACCCCCTGACCTACAAGCTGGTCTGGTGGGGCATGGGGCACTCGTCCCAGCAGATCAACGTCTCGGCGCACGTCGCCGTGTGGTACGCGATCGCGGCCATCGTACTCGGCGCGAAGCCGCTCTCCGAGAAGGTCAGCCGCGGCGCGTTCCTGCTCTACATCTTCTTCCTTCAGCTCGCCTCCGCCCACCATCTGCTCGCCGAGCCCGGGCTCAGCTCCGAGTGGAAGATCTTCAACACCAGCTACGCCATGTACCTCGCGGTGCTCGGCAGCCTGATCCACGGCATGACCGTGCCGGGTGCGATCGAGGCGGCGCAGCGCAAGCGCGGCTTCGATCGCGGCGTCTTCGAGTGGCTGCGCAAGGCACCCTGGGGCAACCCGGCGTTCTCCGGGATGTTCCTCTCGCTCGTCATGTTCGGCTTTTTGGGCGGCATCTCGGGCGTGGTGCTCGGCACCGAGCAGATCAACCTGATCATGCACAATACCCTCTATGTGCCCGGGCACTTCCATGCCACGGTGGTCGCCGGCACCACGCTCGCTTTCATGGCGATGACCTACCTCGTCATCCCGCTGATCTTCCAGCGCGAGGTGATGTGGCCGAACGTGGCGAAGTGGCAGCCCTACGTGTTCGGCGCGGGTACGGCCGGCATCTCGCTCTTCATGATGGGCGCCGGCACCCTCGGGGTCGCGCGCCGGCACTGGGACATCACCTTCACCGACGCGTACCTGACCTTCGACTACCCGGCGACCGCCTTCTTGATGATGGGCCTGAACGGTATCAGCGGTGTGGTCGCGGCGGCAGGCGGCGTGATGTTCATCGTCGTGGTCGTGGCCTCGATTCTGTTCGGCCAGAAGGTCGAGGTGATCCCGGGCAAGCAGCCATCGTTCGTGGCCCCGCCGGCCGCGGCGCAGACGGTCGGCACCTACGGCAGCGCCCGCTACTGGCACCTGCCGGGGACCTACGTGCTGGTGGCGGTCTTCTTCACCGCGTTCGTCCTCTACTACTTCGTCAACTGGAAGTACCTCTCCGAAATCTGGCCAATGGGCTAGGGCGGAGGAACCGGCGATGACCACGGCGCTCGCAGTCCGGCAGGTCCTCTCGGTCTTCAAGCTGCGCATCGGGGTGGCGATCACGCTCTGCGCGCTGGCCGGGATCGCCGTCACGCCCGGGCCGGGTCTGGAGGCCTGGCAGATCACGGTCCTGGCGCTCGCGGTGCTGCTCTCGTCCGCGAGCGCCGGGGCCTTCAACCAGTACGTCGAGCGCGATCTCGACCCCCTGATGCCGCGGACGCGCTCGCGGCCTTTCGCCAACGGCACGTTCGAGGCGAGCTGGCGCTGGCTCGCGGCGATCGTGCTGCTGCTCGCGCTCTCCGTCGTGGCGGCGGCGCTCGCGACCAATCTCGCTGCGGCCGTCCACACCTTCCTCGGCGCCTTCGTTTATGGCGTCGTCTACACCGTCTGGCTGAAGCGGCGCACCTCGGCCAACATCGTGGTCGGCGGGCTCGCCGGCAGCTTCGCGGTGCTGGCGGGGGCCGCGGGGGTCGATCCGGGGCTGGCGCCGGCCCCGCTGATTCTGGCGGTGGTGCTCTTCCTTTGGACCCCGCCGCATTTCTGGAGCCTGGCTACCGCTTTGCACAAACAGTACGCCGCGGCCGGCGTGCCGATGCTGCCGGTGGTGATCGGCGATGCACGCGCCGCCCAGGTGATCCTCGCCCACACCGTGGCGCTCTCGCTGCTGGCATTGATCCCGGTCGCCTTTGGCCTGGGCTGGATCTATCTCGCGGGCGCGCTCATCGGCGGCGCGTTCTTCACCTGGCGCAGCATCGAGCTGGTGCGTGACCCCTCGCCGCGGCGGGCCATGCGCAACTTCGGCGCCTCGCTCGTCCAGCTGACCCTGCTCCTGGGCGGGGCGATCCTGGACCGGCTCCTGCTGGGGTGAGGTGCGGCATGCTCCGGGCCCCTGCTCGCACGGCCAGCCTCGTTCTGGCGCTCACCGTCGGCGGCGCGGCGGCGCATGCGACGACCGTGGTCGACGCTGAGGCGGCGCTGCGGCTGAGCCAGGCGGCTCTGGGCAACGCACTCGGCGACCATGTGTTTCGCGACACCTCGCACCGAGAGGTCCGCCTTTCCGACTTTCGCGGCCGGCCGCTGGTGGTGAGCCTCGTCTACACCGGCTGCACGAGCGTCTGCCCCGTAGTCCTCCAGAGCCTCCACTCGGCAGTGGACGCGGCGCAGGAAGCGCTGGGCGAGGACGCGTTCGCCGTCGTCACCATCGGTTTCGACGTGCGCCAGGACACGCCGGAGCGCATGCGCGCGTTCGCCCGCTCGCAGGGCATCGACCTGCCGAACTGGCATTTTCTGAGCGCCGATCAGGCGAGCGTCGACCGGCTCGCCGCCGAGCTGGGCTTTGCCATCTACCCGACCGCGGCCGGCTTCGAGCACGCCGCGCAGACCAGCATCATCGACGAGGAGGGGATCGTCTACCGCCACATCTACGGCGGCATCTTCGAGGCCCCGACCCTGGTGGAGCCGCTCAAGGATCTGATCTTCGGCCGGTGGAGCAACCTCACCAGCATCGAGGGCCTGGCCAACCGGGTGCGGCTGCTGTGCACCCTCTACGACCCCCGCAGCGGCCGCTACCGGCTCGACTATTCCTTGTTCCTCGGGATCTTCATCGGCGCCATCTCGCTCTCGGCAGTCGGGATCGTCCTCGTGCGCGAGTGGCGCCGCTCGAGCCGCGCCGACGCCTGAGCCCCCTTCGTCGCTCATATGAACCGCCTTCGCAGGGCCCCTCGCTTCCTCTTCGAGCGCCTCGAGCTCGCGCTCGATCGGGCATTCCCGCCCGCCTGGAACCCGCTCTACAACCTCGGTGCGCTCGGCTTCTTCTTCTACTGGATCATCGTCGTCAGCGGCGTCTACCTCTACATCTTCTTCGATACCGGCATTACCCGGGCCTACGGCTCGATCGAGTCTCTCACGCACGAGCAGTGGTATCTGGGCGGCGTGATGCGCAGCCTGCACCGCTACGCCTCGGACGGTCTCGTGCTGGTCATGGCCCTGCACCTTCTGCGTGAGTTCTCGCTCGACCGCTACCGGGGCGTGCGCTGGTTCTCCTGGGTCACCGGCATCGTCATCATCGGCTTCGTGCTCGCCTCGGGCATCACCGGCTACTGGCTGGTCTGGGACCAGCTCGCCCAATACGTCGCGATCACGACCACGGAGTGGCTGGATCACCTGCCGCTGTTCGGTGAGCCGATCGCGCGCAATTTCCTGTCGCCCCGGCGCCTGGACGCGCGGTTCTTCACCCTTGTCATGTTCATGCACATCGCGATCCCGCTGCTCCTGCTCCTGGTGCTCTGGATCCACCTGCAGCGGGTCAGCCGCCCGAAGATCAATCCCCCGCGCGGGCTCGCCGTCGGCACGTTCCTCATGATGCTGGCGCTCTCGCTCGTGAAGCCCGCGACCAGCCAAGGGCCGGCGGATCTCGCGACCGTGCCCGCCGTGATCGGCCTCGACTGGTTCTATCTCGGCTTCTACCCGCTGCTCGAGCGGTGGCCCGGGATCGCGAGCTGGGGCATGGCCGTCTCGCTCACGGTCATCCTGGTGGCGCTGCCCTGGCTGCCACCGCTACGCCGCGCGCCCGTGGCCGTGGTCGATCTCGCGAACTGCAACGGCTGCACCCGCTGCGCCGCCGACTGCCCCTATGACGCGATCCAGATGATGCCGCGCTCCGACGGACGCGCCTTCGAGCGCGAGGCCGTGGTCGACCCGTCCGCGTGCGTGAGCTGCGGCATCTGCGCCGGGGCGTGCCCGACCTCGATGCCGTTTCGGCGGGCCTCCGCCCTGATCCCCGGCATCGATCTGCCGAGCCTCACCATGGCGGCACTCCGCGAGCGCCTGCTCGCGGCCACCGCCGATCTGGGTTCCGGCCCCCGCATCGTCGTCCTCGGCTGCGATCACGGCGTGAGCCTCGCCCGGGTGGCGGGGCCGGACACGGCCGCGCTCAGCCTCGCCTGCATCGGCCAGCTGCCGCCGTCGTATGTCGACTTCATTCTGAGCCGGGGACTTGCGGACGGGGTGCTGCTCACCGGCTGCGACGAGGGGGCCTGCTACAACCGCTTCGGGATCGCCTGGACCGAGGCCCGGCTCGCCGGCGAGCGTGACCCGCACCTGAGGGCGCGCGTGCCGCGCGAGCGGCTCGTGACCTGCTGGGCGGGCCACGGTCGGGAGAAGCGGCTCGCCGGAGCGCTCGCCGAGCTCAGGGCCAGGCTCGCGGCGGCCGGGGTCGATCGCATCGATCCGCGGGCGGCGGCCACCGCGGCTCGGCCGAGGCAGCAGGTGGCCCATGGCTAGGCCGCTGCGGTACCTCGGTCAGGTCGCCGTCTACGCCGTCCTGGCGCTGGTCATCGGCTGGTTCTCCGACCGGCCGGCTTACACCCATTTCCCCCCGGGCCAGGCGCTGATCAAGCTCGCCCTCGTTCACGGCGGCCAGCCGATCACCCCTTGCCGGCAGCTGAGCCGCGAGGAGCTGGCGCAGCTGCCCCCGAACATGCGCCGGCCCCAGGAATGCCCGCGCGAGCGCCTGCCGCTGCTGATCGAGGTGCTCCTCGATGGCGAGCCGCTCTACCGCGCGAGCCTCACGCCCACCGGCCTCGCCAAGGACGGCCCGTCGCGGGCCTATCAGCGCTTCGCCGTGCCGACCGGGCGACACGAGATCACGGCGAGGCTGCGCGACAGCCATCGCGAGGCCGGCTTCGACTACGAGCTGACCGAGACGGTGGAGCTGGCACCGGCGCAGAATCTAGCGATCGACTTCCGCCCGGAGACCGGCGGCTTCATCTTACGCTGAGGAGGAGACCCGCCATGGCGCTGATCGAGTGGCGCAAAGAGTTCGAGACCGGGATCGCCGAGGTCGATCACGAGCATCAGGAGCTGGTCGAGCTCATCAACCAGCTGCACGAGCAGCTGAAGGGCGAGGCCTCGCGGGACACCGTGAGCACATTCCTGGGTGAGGTGTTCGCCCGCATCTCGGCGCACTTCGCGCTCGAGGAGACGGTGATGCGCAAGCACCGCTACGACGAGTACCTCGCGCACAAGGCCGAGCACGAGCATCTGCTCGATGAGATCCGCGACATCATGGACGACCACGAGGCCGGCGCGTACGTCGATTATCAGGAGGCGCTCGGCCGGGCCGTGCGCGACTGGTTCGTCAACCATTTCAAGACCAAGGACGCCCGCCTGCACCGCATGCTGGGCGTATGAGGAACGCTCCGGCAACATTCCCCTTGATCGAGATCAAGGAGGAACGCTCTCCCTCTCGGCAGACTCCCGCTCATGAAACCCGCCCTTCTCGCCAGATACGACCGCGCGGTGCCGCGCTACACCAGCTACCCGACGGCGCCGCATTTCCATGCCGGGATCGATGCCGGCGTCTACCGCCGCTGGCTCGCCGCGCTGCCCGAGACCACTCCGCTCTCGCTCTACGCACACGTGCCGTTCTGCCAGAGCCTCTGCTGGTACTGCGGCTGCCATACGACGGTCGCCCGGCGCTATCAGCCGGTTGCCGAGTACCGTGAGCTCCTGTGCGAGGAGATCCGGCTCGTGGCCGAGGCGCTGGGAGAACAGCGCCCGGTGCGTCACGTCCACCTTGGCGGCGGCACGCCGACGATCCTGGCACCGGAGGACCTGCGCCGGCTCGGGCTCGTCCTGCGCGAGCGCTTCGCTCTCCTGCCGGAGGTCGAGTTCGCCGTGGAGATCGACCCCCGCGCGCTCACGCTCGCGACCGTCTCGGCGCTGGCCGAAATCGGTGTCAACCGGGCGAGCCTCGGCGTGCAGGACGTCAACGCCAAGGTGCAGCAGGCGATCAACCGCTGGCAGCCGCTCGCGGTCACCGAGCGCGCCATCCACGCGCTCCGCGCCGCCGGCATCAACGCCATCAACATCGATCTCATGTACGGCCTGCCGCACCAGACCGAAGCGCGGGTCGTGCGCTCGGTCGAGGCGGTCCTGGCGCTCGGGCCGGAGCGCGTCGCGCTGTTCGGCTACGCACACGTGCCCTGGATGAAGCGCCATCAGCGGCTGATCGACGAAGCCGCGCTGCCGGGCCCCGAGGAGCGCGCGGCGCAGTTCGAAGCGGCCGCGGTGCGGCTCGCGGACGCCGGCTACGTCGCGATCGGCATCGATCACTTCGCGCGGCCCGACGACAGCCTGGCGACCGCCCTGCGCGAGGGCCGCCTGCACCGCAACTTCCAGGGCTACACCACCGATGCGGCCGCGGCGCTGATCGGCTTCGGCGCGTCGGCCATCGGCAGCCTGCCGCAGGGCTATCTCCAGAACGCCGTGCCGATCCCCGCCTGGCGCGATGCGATCCGTAGCGGCCGGCTCGCGACCGCGCGCGGCATCGAGGTGAGCGAAGACGATCGCCTGCGCCGCGCCATCATCGAGCGGCTGATGTGCGACTTTGCGGTCGATCTCGAGCGCGAGTGCGACCGTTTCGGTGTCTCCGCGGACCGGTTCGCGCCGGAGCTGGAGGCGCTGCGACCGTTCCAGGCCGACGGGCTGGTCTCGCTGCAGGATCGCACGGTGCACGTCGAGCCCGAGGGCCAGTCGCTGGTGCGCGCGGTCTGCGCGGTCTTTGACGTCTACCTCGCCGCGGGCAAAGGCCGCCATTCCCGCGCGATCTGAGACCCAGCGCTCCACGGGAGATCCCATGAGCTTCGCCAAAGTGACCGACCTCGCGCCCGCGCGCGCCCGGCAGCTACGTGCCGAACCGCCGGGCTTCGCCGAGCCGCACCCCTTCGCGCGCTTCCTGCGGGCGATCGGCCGCGGCGCCACGCTCGGCCGCCCCCTGGACGAGGCCGAGGCCGAAGAGGCGATGGCGATGGTCCTGGACGGCGAGGTGGATCGGCTCCAGCTCGGCGCCTTCCTGCTGGTCCTGCGTTACCGCACCGAGACCGCGGCCGAGCTCGCCGGCTTCGTGCGCGCCGTGCGCTCGCGCATCGAGCGGCCCGACGGGCTCGAGATCGATCTCGACTGGCCCTCCTATGCCGATCGGCACAAGCAGCTACCCTACTTCCTGCTCGCGGCGCTGCTGCTCGCCCAGAACGGCCTGCGCGTCCTGATGCACGGCATCCAAGGCGAGGGGCCGGCGACCACCTGGGCGGGTCTCGCCGCGCTCGGCGTGCCGCTCTGCGCATCGCCTGGCGAGGCCGCCGGCCGCATGGGCGCAGAGGGCTTCGCTTATCTCCCGCTCGAGGTGCTGTGCCCCGAGCTCGAGCGCCTGTTCCACCTGCGCCCGCTGCTCGGCCTGCGCTCGCCCGCCAACTCGCTCGCCCGCGAGCTCAACCCGTATCAGGCACCGCATCAGATCCAGGGCGTCTTCCACCCCACCTACCTGCCCCTGCACGAGCAGGCGGCCATCCGCCTTGGCCAGCCCGCGGCTCTGATCTTCAAGGGCGGCGGTGGTGAGGGCCAGCGCAATCCGGACAAGCCCTGCAAGGCGCTCCTGGTCGAGGGTGGCGCCGCGCGTGAGGAGGTCTGGCCGGCGTGCAGCGAGGACGCGGGCTACCCCTGGCGCAAGGAGAGCCTCGATCCCGCGCGGCTGCGGGCGCTCTGGCGCGGCGAGTGGCAGGAGCCGGCGCCGATCGCTGCCGTCACCGGCACCGCGGCGATGGCGCTCGAGCTCACGGGTCGCGCCGCCTCGATCGAGGCGGCCGAAGCCCACGCGCGGCAGCTCTGGGCGGAGAGGGACAGATCGAGGTTCTGAGCCTATGGCCTGGCTTCTCGCGGCGATGCTGTTCCTGATCGCGAGCCATCTGGTGCCGTCGGCGCCCGGCGTGCGCGGGCCGCTGATCCAACGCCTCGGCCGCGCCGGGTTCTATTCGGCCTACTCGCTGCTCTCGCTCCTGGCGCTCGGCCTGGTGATCCGGGCGTATCAGGCCTCCGAACCCGGCATCTGGCTTTACGCCCCGCTGCCCGGCGCGCGCTGGCTCGCCGTGACCGGCATGGCGCTGGTCGTCTTCCTGCTGGTGGCGCGCCTCACCACGCGGCCGGCCGCTGCCGGCCCCACCGGGATCTATCGCCTCAGCGCGGTGCCGGGCAGCCTCGCCGTGCTTCTGTGGACGCTGGTCCATCTGCCCAATCTCGGCGAGGCGCGCGTCGTGGTGCTGTTCTCCGGCATGGCGCTGATCGCCGCCGCCGCGCTGATCAAGCACCTGGCGATCGCGCCGCCGGAGTGGCACCGGGTCGGCCTGCTCTCGCCCGCGGCCGCCGTGCGTCCAGGGTTCTGGCGTGAGATCGGCCTCTGGCGCGTGGCCCTGGCGCTCCTGGTCTATGTCGCCCTGCTCTGGCTGCACCCGGTGGTGATCGGGCGCGACCCGCTCGCCGGCCTGTCCTAAAGCGTCTCGCCGGCTTGCCGCCGATTGGCGTTCGCGGCCCTGCTGAGGAAGATCTCCTGGAACAGGGAGGCGTTCGGGCAGAACAGCCGCGGCGCATCCGCCGTGGAGTCCCCCTCGAACCAACGGTGGCAGCGGCGGGCCGCCGTGCACTGCGCGCAGACCCGCTCGGCGTCCCGGAGCGCGCCGAGATAGACTGCGGGCACGCGATTTGCCTCGATCCCGAAGCGCTCCATCATGCGCCGCATGTCGGCCGGGCTGTCCGCGCGGGCGCCGCGAAGATCCTCGCGCGTCAGGTGGACGTCCCGGAGATCCCGTTCCAGCATGTCGCCCGCGTGCCACGGGTCGGGAGACGCCGCGGCCGATCGGCGCCAGGCAAGTGCCAGACGGCGGAGCGCAGTCCCCAACCGGCTCTCGATACCGATCATCGCGACGGCCCCCCAAATGGCTCCAGCCGTGATGCTAACACCCGGAGCGGCGCCGGCCCTTGATCGAGATCAAACGCCGGCGGCGGGCAGAGCCCCGCTCAGGCGGCCTGGCGCAGGTGCAGGCGGTGCCAGACCCGGCCGAGCGCGTCGACCAGGCGGTCCATGGCGGCATCGTCGTGCAGGGGCGAGGGCGTGATCCGCAGCCGCTCGGTGCCGCGCGGCACGGTCGGGTAGTTGATCGGCTGGATGTAGATCGCGAACTCCTGCAGCAGCACATCCGACGCCTGCCTGCACAGCACCGGGTCGCCCACCAGCACCGGCACGATGTGCGAGGGCGAGGGCATCACCGGCAGGCCC
>CAZXYL010000252.1:0-5311 GCA_964644915.1 uncultured Geminicoccaceae bacterium | reverse complement strand
AGCGGCACGGTGCGGATCGGCAGGCGCAGGCCCGCCATGTCGGCGAGCAGCGTGCTCGAGCCCGCGACCGCCTGCAGCACCTTGCCCGCGTGCACGGTGCCGCGCGTGGTCTGCACGCCCTTGATCCGCTCCCCCTCGATCAACAGGCCCGTGACCTCGGTCTGCGGGTGCAGTTCCACGCCCATGCGTGCCGCGGCGCGCGCATAGCCCCAGGCCACGGCGTCGTGGCGCGCGATCGCGCCCGGCGGGTGATAGAGCGCGCCCAGGATCGGGTAGCGGACGTCCTCGGAGAGGTTGAGCTGGGGGCAGATCTCGCGGAGCTCGTCCGGGAGGACGAGCTCGGAATCGACGCCCAGGTGCTTGTTGACCTCGGCCCGCCAGCGTGCGGTCCGCAGCGCCGCGTCGGTGTGCGCGAGCGTGAGGTGGCCGCGCTCGGAGTACATGAGGTTCATGTCGAGCTCGACCGCGAGGGTCCGCCAGAGCTCGACCGATTCCTTGTAGAAGGCGACACCCTCCGGGGTCAGATAGTTGGCGCGGATGATCGTGGTGTTGCGCGCCGTGTTGCCGCCGCCGAGGTACGATGTGTCGAGGACCGCGACGTTCGTGATGCCGTGGTCCCTGGCGAGATAATAGGCGGCGGCAAGGCCATGCCCGCCGCCACCCACGATGACTACGTCGTAGCTCGGCTTCAGCTCGGGGCGGGGTGGGAAATGCCGCTCCACGGGGTGCGTGCGGCGGAGCCCGTATTTCAGCAGTGCCCAGGGCATCGCACGTCCTGAGATGGGCGGGCCGGCACCGGGCCGGCCCGCCTGCTCGGATCAGTCGGCCCCAAGCCTGCCTCCTGCGAGGCCGGCATCGACCGTATTCGGCGCATGCGGCGGCGGTACGGCGCTCAGCCTGTGCCCGGCGAGCGCCGCCTCGATGTCCGCCGGCGTGCGCAACTTCAGCATGTCCTCCTTCAATGCCCGGTTCTCCGATCGGATCTGCCAGACGTGGAAGCCGATCCAGAACGCGAGCCCCAGGATCCACCACAGCATCTCGGTGCCGACGAAGGGATAGATCGGGCCGAGGGTCGAGAGATCGACCGCCCAGCTGGTCACTTCGGTAGTCGCCATGGTTGTTCCTCCTTCACTCGCCGGGGGTCGCGTGCGGCATGGTCGGCCCCGCCGGCGGTGCGGTCGAGGTGGGATCGGGGATCAGGCCGCGCTGGCGCGCGTCCTTGAGCTCGGCCGCGCGCACCTCCTCCTCGTCGAGGTAGCGGTCGCGGTAATGCGCGAGATCGAGACCGACCAGCTCGACCTCGTAGGGGATCCGGAGCTGGCCCATGGCCTTCAGGATGGCGCAAAGGATGTAGGTCGGCAGAAAACCGAGCACGCCGAACATGATCACAGCGCCGATGAGCTGGCCCAACGGGTTGATCGCCGCGTAGCCCTCGAAGGGCGAAGACGGGTGACCCCAGAGCATGAAGCCGGCGATCACGAGGCCAGCGAAACCGGCGTAGCCGTGCACCGCGATGGCGCCGACCGCGTCGTCGATGTGGAACCGCCGCTCGACGAAGTGATGCATCTTGTGGGCCACGACCGCACCGATCCCGCCGATGAACATGGCCTGGATCGGGTGGTAGAGATCGTTGCCGGCGGATGCCGCGATGATCCCGGCGAGGCCGCAGGAGTAGGTCCAGAAGGCATCGCCGCGCGAGATCATGTAGCCGGCGATCAGGCCGCCCGAGAGCGACATCAGGAAATTGAACACGATCGCCGACAGCGTGGTCGGGGTCAGATAGATCGTGGTCGCGGTGAAGGTCACGCCCGTGGCCCCGATGTCGGCCTCGGAGATGATCGGCACGTTGCAGGCGACGTAGAAGCCCCAGAAGCCGGTGTAGATGAGGAACAGACCGATGGTCACGAGCCAGGGGTTGTGCGGCACGATGTTACGCGCCGTGCCGTCGGGCCGGAACTTGCCGATGCGCGGGCCGAGGTTGACCAGAATGCCGAGCGCCGCACCCCCGGCGATGCCGTGGATCACGCCCGACGCGTAGGCGTCGTGGTAGCCGAGCAGCTTGACCATCCAGCCGTCCCAGTGCCAGCCCCAGGCGGCGTCGATGATCCAGGTCACCGAGCCCACGAGCACGGCGCACAGCCAGAACGCGCCCGAGCGGATGCGCTCGATCACGGCGCCCGAGACGATCGAGGCCGCGGTCCACGAGAACAGCAGGAAAGCCGCCCAGAACACGCCGTTGATGCGCGCCCAGAAGGCGTTGTCCTCGAGCGTGGTGGTCGCGGTCGCCGGCGGGCCGCCGAGGTGCGGACCCATGAGCTCGCTCCAGGGCACCGCGTTCGCGGTCTCCTCGACCAGCCCCTGGCCCTGGTAGATGAACGGCCCGTTCGGAAACGCGAAATAGATCCACCAGCCGAAGAAGAAGAACGTGATGGTCACCAGCGGGATGAGCATCGTGTTCTTCATCAGCGTGTGCATCATGTTCTTGTTGCGTGAAGCGCCGACCTCGTACATGCAGAAGCCGACGTGGATCAGGAACATGAGCGGGATCGTCACCCAGTAGTAGAACTCGGTGAAAATGATGGTGAGCGCCCCGATATCGGTATCCATCGTGATCGTCTCCCCTTGTCTCGTCTCGCGCCGTTTGCTTCTTGCTTCTCGGCGACCCGCAAGTCGGCTCCGATGGGCGGCGGGCGGAACCTTTCCTGTACCAATGCCCTGCCGCTGGGGTCGAACGATACGAGACTCGACGGGAATTGGCAACCAGCTCGCGTTGCCGGCCGGCTATGCAGACCGACCGCCCGTCAAGGCCCCGGCCAGGAGTTGACGCCCAGAAGGTCGCGCCGGGCCTTCTCCAGATGCTCTTCGATGCACCGGACCGCGGCGTCCATGTCGCGGCGCCGGATCGCCTCGTACAGCGCACGGTGCTGCGTGTTGTAGAGGTCCATGTTGTCGGGCGTGAGGATCTTGCGCTTCATCTCGTTCCACTGAGCGTGGCCGCGGACCGCATTGATCTGCCGGTAGAGCCAGGCCATCAGGGGATTGCCCGTGGCTTCGGCGAGGGCGAGGTGGAAGCGCTCGTCGGCGCTCGAGAACGCCTCGCGGTCGCCACCGTAGGCTTCGAGCGCGGCCAGCGCTTCGGCGAGCGCCTCCAGATCGCGCGCGGTTGCGTGCATGACCGCGAGCCGGGCGCTGTGCGGCTCCACCGCCTGGCGGACCTCGATCAGCTCGAGCGGGCTGGTGATTTCCGCGATCTCGGTCTCGCGCGGCTCGGCCCGCCGGTTCACGAAGGTGCCGCTGCCGATCCGCCGGCTGACCAGCGCCATGTCCTCGAGCTGGCGCAGCGCCTCGCGCACCGTGGTGCGCGAGGTCCCGAAATGGTTGGCGAGGTGGCGCTCGGCCGGCAGCCGCTGCCCGGGCACGTAGGTGCCGGCGAGGATCGCGTCGCGCAGCTGGCCCGCGATCGCCGCGGCACCGCTCGCCGCCATCGGAGGCAGCTTGGCGTCCATCCTGTGTGTCGTCTCCGCTCCCTGGCTCACCATAGCACAACTCCGACCAATGCAAACCAATCGCGCGGCTCTGGCAAGAAATTGGTTTGAATCAGACGGCACATGTGCTCCAGTATGGTCCTCGCGGGCACGCCCGTTGAGGGGGTCCGGCACATCGATCAGAGGGAGAGGCACGGCCGATGGCTCTGCCAGCCGGCGTCAGATATGTGATCATCGGGGCCGGCGTCCACGGCCTCAGCACCGCCTACCACCTCGCCCTGGCGCTGCAGGCGAAAGGCCGCGGCTCGGGCGCGGACATCCTCGTGCTGGACAAGACGGCGATCGCCGCGGGCGCATCCGGAATCGCCTGCGGCGTGATCCGCAACAATTACTTCCAGTCGGCGATGCGCGAGCTGATGGCGCACTGCGTCGAGGCCTGGGAGCGGGACCCTGCGGCCTACAGCTACCACCCGGTCGGCTACATGCAGATCAGCCCCGAGGGCATGCGCGAGCAGGTCGGCACGATCTACGAGCAGCAGCGAGCGATCGGCTACGAATCGATCTTCATCGAGGGCGCCGCCGAGTCCGAGCGCTACATGAAAGGCCTGTTCGACGACTGGCAGGCCAGGGGCATCACTTCCGTCCTGCACGAGAAGCGCGGCGGCTACGCCAACAACACCAGGAGCATGTACGGGCTCGCCGGCAAGGCCGAGGCCGAGGGCGTGCGCATCCTCACCGGGGTGAAGGTGATCGGCTTCGAGCGCGGCAGCAACTCCGGCGCCATCACCGGCGTGATCACGGAGCGTGGCACCATCAAATGCGATCAGGTGGTGGTCGGCGCCGGCCCCTGGGTCAAGCAGATCTGGGACCTGCTGGAGCTGCCCGCGACCGTGACCATCAAGAGCGCCGACGGCACGCTGCATGAGAACGTGCCGATGTGGGCCTACTGGTCCCTGCAGGAGGGCACCCTCGGCGTCGACCCCGATCTGCAAAAGACCAACGATGGCAAGATGCCGCCGGTGATCCACGTCGACACCGACGCGCCGCTCTGTTCGGATGTCGACGGCTCGCTGATCACGGACCGGCTCTGGGGCATCTATTACAAGCCCGACTTCCATTTCGGCGGCGTCCAGGGCGGCGCCATGCCGTACCGGATCGAGACCCCGCCGGAGGAGGTCGCGGTCGACCCTTACGGCCCCGAGAGCCCGGACTTCATCGTCGGCGACGACTTCGCGCACATGTGGTGCTCGGCGCTGGCGCACTGCCAGAAGCGCTTCATGGGTCAGATCGGCAGGTACAAGAAGGAGCCGTCCGGCGGCATCGGCTGCTTCACCCCGGACAGCTTCCCGGTGTTCGACCGGTTCTGCGAGAACGTCTACGTCATCGCCGACAGCAACCACGGCTACAAGATGATCGGGGTCGGCGAGCTGGTCGCAAAGGAGCTCCTGGGCGAGCCGAGCCGTCTGCTCGAGCCGTTCCGCTTTGCCCGCTACGCGGAAGGCAGGCTGCACCCGACCTCGAACAGCCCCTTCCCCTGGAGCTGACGCGCGCCTGCAACGAATAAATCGGGGAGAGCAGAAGATGACGGATCTGGAAGCCTACGTCGATGCGCCGGGCCGGGCGAAGCTGGTCAAGGAGGTGCGCAAAAGGATCGACGAGCTCGGCATTACCTACATCTACTACCAGTTCATCTCCGTGACCGGGCGCGTGGTCGGCAAGGGCATTCCGGCCGATCACTGGGAACGCACCGCGGAGCGGGGCTTCCAGCTGGTCTATGGCGCGACCGCGAACCTGTTCACCGACCGGCACCGCAATTACATCGGCTA
>CAZXYL010000251.1:0-4700 GCA_964644915.1 uncultured Geminicoccaceae bacterium | reverse complement strand
GACCACGAAGTAGGCATCGCGCAGCCAGCAGTAGCGGTAATCCCAGTTCCGGCCCTGGCCGTCGATCTCCGGGATCGAGGTGGTCATCGCGGCGACGATGGCGCCGGTCTCCTCGAAGCTGCACAGCTTGAGCGTGATCGCGGCACGGATGACCGCGTCCTGCCATTCGAACGGCACGTGCAGGCGGCGCGACAGCGCGCTCCAGTAGGCGACGGTCTGCTCGAAGAATTCCCGCCCGGTCTCGAGCACCGGCCCGCGCAGCGACTCGTCGGGGCCGAGCAGAAGGACGACCTGGTCCTCCAAGATGAAGGGGGTCTCGTCGAGGATATACGTCAGCGGCGCATTGGTGGTCAGCCGAACGCTGCTGTCCGAATCGACGTAGCGGATGTGATTGCTGCCCCGGGTGATCACCGGAGCATGGGCACCGTAATCGAACGCCGGTCGCAACTGGATCCGGATCCTGGGCGTCTCGCCGAAGGGCTTCAGCAGCCGCATGATGGTGGTCGGCCGGAAAGGGCGCCCGAACTGCAGAAAGCGCGGGCAGAAGTCCGTGATCTCGACGCCGTCGCCGGCCGAATTGGTCAGGCGCGTGACCAGCACCGCGGTATTGCGGAGATAGGTCTGCTCCGCGTGCACCATATCGACGAGCTCGATCGCGTAGAAGCCGCGCTCGGCGCCCTCGTTCAAGAGCGTGCAAAACAAGGGATCGCCGTCGAACCGCGGAAAGCAGCTCCAGACGATCGTGCCCGTGCGATCAATCAGCGCGCTGATAGCGCAGTTGCCGACGACGCCGAGATCGAGACTGCTCATGCGACGGCGCGCTTGCCGGATCCCTCTTGCCCCTCCAGGAGCCGGGCCAGCCAGTCCTGCACGGCGGCAACGCTGGCGAGGCCGTGTTTGGCCGCGCTATCACGATCCTCGCCGATATAGATCGAGATGCCGCCCATCTCGTTGATCATCTCGAAGCCCGCCTCGTCGGTGACATCGTCGCCGGCGAACACGGGCCGGCGGCCGGAAAAGGGCGGCTCGCGCATGAAGGCCGCGATCGCCAGCCCCTTGTCCGCGCCCGGCGGCTTGATCTCGAACACCATCTTGCCGTCGAGCAGCACCAGAGCCCCTCCGCTGTCCTCGACGATCTTGCGTGCCAGCACCTTCGCCTCGTCCCGGCGCTCGGGGGCGTTGCGGTAATGGAGGGCCAGCGTCAGGCCCTTGTCCTCGAGGAGCACGCCCTGGTGCTGCGCGGCGAAATCGCCCAGCTGGTTGCGGGCGCGATCGAACAGCTCCGGCTTGGGCTTGGCGCGCACCACCTCGTGCTGCAGGTTGCGCCGCTCGAGACCGTGCAGCCCTGCGGCGCTCAGCCGCAAGGGCACGAACAGCCGGTCGAGCTGCTGCAGCGAGCGGCCGCTGACCAGCGCCAGCGCGCCGCCGGTGGCCTCCTTGAGCCGTTCGAGCGCCCGGCAGAGCTCGTCCGGCACGTGCACCGCGCCCGGCTCGTTCTCGATCTCGACCAGCGTGCCGTCGACATCGAGGAACAGCGAGATGTCCCCGGCGCGCAGGGGCGGAGGTGGTGGCAGCGCGGCTCCGGTCATTGTATGCCATACCTCGGTTGCTCAACCGGACATGAAGCGGGCGATACCATCGCTATGCCAACAAAAAGTTTCAACCGCGCGTTTGCGGCCGGTGCTCCGGCCGCCGCCGGCGCGAGCTTCGCAGCCTCGGACGGCGATCGCCCGCTGGCCGTCATGTGCGTGATGCTCTCGCGTGGTCAAGGCGGCCTCGAACAGTCGCTGTTGGACTGCTGCGAGGCGCTCTCGGGTGCGGGCGAGCAGTGTGTGGCGCTGGTGCACCCCGACTGGCCCGGCATCGCCGAGCTCGAACGCCTGCGGATCGAGACCGTAACCTTCGCGAGCCTGGGGGAATGGGACCCGCTGGCGGCCGCCCGGCTGCGCCGACTGCTCTCGGCGCTCAGGCCGGACGTGGCGCTCACCATCGGGCGCCGGGCCAGCACACTGGCCCGCAAGGCGCTCGCCCGCCGGCGCGGCCCGATGCACGTGGCGCTGACACCGAACTACAGCCTCGGCCACCTGGTCGGGCTCGACCACGTGCTGGCGACGACCAGCGACCTGAAGCGGGCGCTGATTGCCGCCGGCCAGCCCGAAGCGCGCATCAGCGTGGTCCCCAACATGATCCGATTGCCCGATCCGCCGGCGGCCACGCCTCTCGAGCGGGGCGAGGCGCCGGTGATCGGCGCGCTCGGCCGCTTCGTCGCCAAGAAGGGCTTTGCGGATCTGATCGATGCGCTGGCGGTCCTGCGCGCGCGGGGTCGCCGGTTCACCGCGCGGGTGGGCGGCGACGGGCCCGAGGCGGAGGCCCTGCGGGCCAAGGTCGCGGGACACGGACTCGCGGATCGGGTCGAGTTCCTCGGCTGGGTCGACGACAAGCGCGCCTTCTTCGAGGCGATCGACATCTTCTGCGTGCCGTCCCTGCACGAGCCGTTCGGCATCGTCGTGCTCGAAGGCCTGGCTTACGGCCGACCGATGGTGGTCACGGACGCCGAGGGGCCGCGTGAGATCCTGCAGGACGGCGTGAGCGGACTCATCGTTCCGCGCGGGACCCCGGAGCGGCTCGCGGATGCGCTGGCCAGGCTTTTGGACGACGGCGCGCTCCGTGAGCGACTGGCCGCCGAGGGGCTGCGGCTGGTCCGGCAGGAGTACGACCTTCCGGTGGTCGGGACAAGGATCGCCGCCGCGCTGCGCGCCGTCGTCGGGGCGCGAGAGACCCACCCGAGCGAGCTCGCACGTCCATGAACACCGTTCTCTGCATGAAATGGGGCACGCCCTATGGGCCGGAGTACGTCAACAAGCTCCACTCGATGGCGCGCCGCAACCTGACGGTGCCCCATCGCTTCGTCTGCCTGACCGACGATCGGAGCGGGATCGATCCGGACATCGAGTGCCGGCCGCTGCCCGCCATCGATCTCCCGGACGTCCCCTCGTTCTCCGGCTGGCGCAAGCTGTCCTCGTTCTCCCCGGAGCTGAGCGATCTCGAAGGCCCGATCCTGTTCCTCGACCTCGACCTGGTGATCACCAGCAACATCGACGGCTTCTTCACCTATCCGGGCGAGTTCTGCATCATCGAGAACTGGACCCAGATGAACCAGGGCATCGGCAACTCCTCGGTCTATCGATATCAGCTGCCGAAGCACCATTTCGTCTTCGAGGACTGGCAGAGGCGGGCCCGCGAGATCCCGACCCAGCACCGCAACGAGCAGATCTACCTCAGCAGCATGGCCAAGCCCTTGACCTGGTGGCCCGAGAGCTGGTGCCGGAGCTTCAAGCGGCACTGCCTGCCCGGCGGGCCGCTGAACTGGTTCGTGACGCCGCGCCGGCCGGAAGACGCCAAGATCATCGTCTTTCATGGCGATCCGAAGCCGCCGGATGCGGCGCGCGGGGTCTGGCCGAAACGCTTCAAGCGCATCCGTCCGGCGCCTTGGATCAACGAGTTCTGGCATTGAAGCGCGGGGGACGGGCGCACACATCGGGAACGGTCGGACTTATCTGGTCGCGGACGATATCATGACTGCCCTCATTTACGTCACGCTGCCCGATCGGGGCTTGGTCGCGCTGCGCGGGCCCGACACCCGGGCCTTCCTGCAGGGGCTGGTGAGCAACGACGTCGCGCGGGTCGGGTCGGAGCAGGCGATCTATGCCGCCCTGCTGACGCCCCAGGGCAAGTTCCTGTTCGACTTCTTCATCGCCGAGCACGCGGGCGACCTCCTTTTGGAGACCGAGCGCGCGCGCCTGCCGCAGCTCATGAAGCGCCTCACGATGTACCGTCTGCGCTCCAGGGTGGAGATCGAGGACGCGAGCGAGCGCTACCGCGTGGTTGCTCTTCTGCGCGACGAGGTCCCGGCCAGGCTTGGGCTCCAGGCGGCACCGGGCGCCTGCCGTGCGTTGGATGGCGGTCTCGTCTTCGTGGATCCGCGCCTGGCCGAGCTCGGCGCCCGCGCGCTGCTGCCGAAGGAGCAGGCCGAGAGCGCGCTCGAGGCGCTGGGCTTCGAGCCTGGCACGCTCGCCGCCTACGACGAGCTTCGCCTCGCGCTGGGCGTGCCCGACGGCAGCCGCGATCTCGTGGTGGACAGGTCGACCCTGATGGAGAGCGGCTTCGACGAGTTGCGGGGCGTCGACTTCAAGAAGGGCTGCTTCGTAGGCCAGGAGCTCACCGCGCGCATGAAGTACCGCGGCCTCGTGCGCAAGCGGCTGATGCCGGTGTCGCTCAAGGGCCCCGCCCCCGAGCCTGGTACGCCGATCCTCCTCGACGGGCGCGAGGCGGGCGAGATGCGCTCGTCGGCGAACGGCCGCGGGTTGGCGCTCTTGCGCCTCGAACATGTCGCCAAGGCCGCCGAGGCCGGCAAGCCGCTGCTCGCGGGCGAGACCGAGGTGGTGCCGGAAAAGCCCGGGTGGGCGAGCTTCTAAGGTTTATCGGCCGCGCGCAGGATGCGCGAGATCTCTTCGAGCCTGCGGAACGGAGACGTATCGGGCGGGATTTCGAGGCCGCCCGGCAGCCGGCGCGCCCGCTCCAGGCCGTCGCGGCCGAACTCGTCGCGTAGCCCATCCTCGAGCCAGCGCTGCGCCTGCACGCCGCGCCTGGACGGGAGCTCGCCGGTCCTGGAGAGAAAGGCCGCGTGCGCAGCGATGTGG
>CAZXYL010000250.1:0-2136 GCA_964644915.1 uncultured Geminicoccaceae bacterium | reverse complement strand
GCACTTCACACCGAACGCGGTGTATGCCTCGGTGTAGCAGAGCGGGCAGTTGATGCCGCGGTCGGAGACGCCGGAAGATCCGGTGAAATCGACGACGATCTCCCCGTCGCCGATGGTGAGCGAGGCGACGAGGTCGATCGGCTCCTCGTAGCCGTCGATCCGCATCGCGATGTGCCATGTGCCTTTCGGCAGTCGGTTGATCGCTTCGGCCATGGCGCGCCGGCTCTCACCGATGATGTGGGCGCCGAGCTCATCGAGGGTGTCGAGCCCGTACTCGTCCAGCATGCCGATCAGTCGGCGCGAGCCCGTCTCGTTGCATGCGACCAGGGCATAGATGTCGCCCTCGACCTGGATCGGCTCGCGCACGTTGGCGCGGATCAGGTTGAGGAGCCATTCGTTCATCCGGCCTTCCTGCATCAGCGGCATGATCGGGATGAACAGCCCCTCATGGTAGATCTGCCGGCTGTCGGGCGTCATGCCGAGGCCGCCGATGTCCACCAGGTGGCTGGTGCAGGCGAACAGCGCGACGATGCGGCCGTCGCGGAAGGTCGGCGAGACCATGGTCACATCGTGCAGATGGCCGGTGCCCTTCCACGGGTCGTTGGTGATGTAGGCGTCGCCCTCCTTCATGCCGTGCGCCGGGAAGACGTCCAGGAAGTGGACGACGGCGCGGGCCATCGAATTGATATGCCCGGGCGTCCCGGTCACGGCCTGGGCCAGCATGCGGCCCTCCAGGTCGAACACGCCGGCCGAGACGTCACCCGCCTCGCGTGTCGAGGTCGAGAAGGCGGTGCGAATCAGCGTCTGCGCCTGCTCCTCCACCACCGAGAGGAGACGATTCCACATCACCTGAAAGCGGATCTCGCGCATGCTCTCGGCGGTCATGGCCGGGCCTCCTGTCTTTCCAGGACAATCTGTCCAAGTGCGTTGATGTGGGCTGCGAACCCCGCCGGAACGATGGTCGCGGTCTCGGACTCCACGATCACGGCCGGGCCAGTGAGCTGCATGCCCGGCGCGAGCGTCTCGCGTAGCCATACCCGCGCCTCGGCGTAGGCGCCAGCAACCGCGTCGAACATCCGCCGCGTGCCCGCGGGCTCAGGCGTTCGCGTTGCCGTGGGCGCGGCGGCGACGGCGGGCAGTGGCCGATCCGTTGCCAGCGCGAGCGTCCAGCTCAGCGCCTCTATCTCGAGCTTCGGGATGATGCGGCCGAACAGGGTCGTGTACGCGGCCTCGAAGCGTGAGACGAGCTCGGCCCGGTGATCGGGACCGAGTCGCCCGCTCGGCAGCGGCACCGTGATTTCGTGCCCCTGGCCGCGATAACGCATGAAGGCGGTGCGGACCTCGGTCAGCGGCTCGTCCGGCGCTCCGAGGCGAACGACCGTTTCCGCTTCCGCCCGCATCTCGTCGAACACGCGGTTCAGCACCTCGGGATCGAACGCGTCGAGCCGCATCAGCCGGGTGCGGACCACCTCGTAACCGAGCGGCGCGCGCAGAAAGCCCCAGGCCGAGCCGACGCCGGCGCCGACCGGCACGATCACGCGGCCTATGCCGAGCTTCTCGGCCAGACGCGCGGCGTGCAGAGGTGCCGCACCGCCGAAAGCGATCAGGGTGCGCTCGCCCGTGTCCTTGCCGTGCTCGACCGCGTGGACGCGGGCGGCGCAGGCCATGTTCTCGTCCACAATCTCAGCGATGCCCGCCGCTGCCGTCGCGCACGCCATGCCGAGCGGCGCGCCGACGGCGCGTTCGATCGCCGCCTCGGCGCACTTCGGCGCGAGCCTGATCTTGCCACCCGCGAACTGCGCCGGATCGATACGGCCGAGCACGACGTCGGCGTCGGTCACGGTCGGCTCCGCGCCGCCGCGGCCGTAGCAGGCAGGGCCAGGTTGCGAACCGGCACTGTCGGGGCCGACGGTGATGCGGCGCAGCTCGTCCACGCGTGCGATCGAGCCGCCGCCCGCGCCGATCTCGACCATGTCGATTACGGGGATGCGCAGCGGCAGGCCGCTGCCCTTGAGGAAGCGGTACTGCCGCGCGACCTCGAAGGTGCGGGAATGCTGGGGCTTCAGATCGTCGATCAGCGTGAGCTTGGCCGTGGTGCCGCCCATGTCGAACGAGATCGCGCGAGCGACGCCGTTC
>CAZXYL010000249.1:0-2872 GCA_964644915.1 uncultured Geminicoccaceae bacterium | reverse complement strand
CGCGAGAACGCGTTCAACTACCTGATGGTCCTGCGGCTGATCCCGATCTTCCCGTTCTGGCTGGTGAACCTCGTGCCGGCCTTTCTCGGCGTGCCGCTGCGGACCTACGTGCTGGCGACGCTGCTGGGCATCATCCCGGGCAGCCTCGTCTACGCCAGCGTCGGCAACGGGCTCGGCGCCGTGTTCGATGCCGGCGAGACCCCGGACCTCGGCATCATCTTCCGCCCCGACATCATCCTGCCGATCCTCGGCCTCGCGCTCCTGGCGCTCCTGCCCGTCGGCTATCGGAAATTTAAGGCCCGGGCGGCGAAATAGCTGGACAGCGCAAGCCTTTGACACCACGTCTTGGTCTGCCGCCTGATCGCGTCCGGCGGATGCTGTCGTGTGCGGACCGGAAAGCCATGGATCGCAGATGGATCGACCCGAGGGCAAGCGCGGTGATTCCGGACCCAACCCCCTGACGGTGGCGCGGCTGCCGATCAAGCGGCTGTCGCTGCTGGGGCTGTTGATCGTCGCCGTGCCGGTCGCGGTCGCGATCACCGTCGACGGCGAGATGGGGCTGGAAGCGCTGCGGCGGCATCAGCTCGATCTGCTCCGCTTCGTGGTCAGCGAGCCGGTTCTGGCGGCGCTGATCTTCATGGCCGCCTATGCGCTCGCGGTCGCCACCTCGCTCCCCGGCATCGCGCTCCTGACCATGCTCGGCGGCTTCCTGTTCGGCTGGGTCGAGGGCACGATCTACGTGCTGCTGGCCGCGACCATCTCGAGTACGGCCATGTTCATGTTCGCCCGCAGCGCGCTCGCAGAGGCGATCAGGTCACGGGCCGGGACGATCGTGGGGCGGTTCGCGGCGGGCTTTCGCAGGCACGCGCTGAGTTTCGTCTTCGTCCTGCACCTCGTGCCCATCTTCCCCTACGGCATGATCATCGCTCTGCCGGCGGCCTGCGGCGTGCGCTTGCCGAGCTTTCTCGTCGGGGCGATCTTCGGCCTGCTGCCCGGGACGCTCCTGCTCGCGCATCTGGGGGCGGGGCTCGGGCACATATTGCGCCAGAGCGGCCCCTTGGAGCTGTCCGCGTTCCTCACGCCCCAGATCGTCGGCGCGCTTGTCGGGCTGGCCCTGCTTTCGCTCCTGCCGCTGGTGTTCCGCAAGGTGCTGCGCCGCACCGACTGAGCGCGCCGCTCAGTTTTGCCCGAAGGCCAGGCGGCGCGCGGGTTCCGGGTCCTCGCCGCCGGCGATCTCGAGGATCAGCTTGGCCAGGACCGCCCGGGCGAAGTCGGTGAAATCGTGGGCGACGATGATGAATGCGCCCGGACCGCCGATCACCCGCTCCTGGAAGTAGAGGTCGAGATCGGCCGCGGGCGGGCTGCCCCACGGGTTGGGCCGCTGATTGATGATCGGCAGGCCGTTGATGGTGATGCCGGCGGCCACGGCCGCGTCGCGCGCGATCTCGACGGGTCGGCCGCTGTTGTTGTAACCATCGCCCGAGACGTCGATCACCCGGCGCAGGCCCTCGTAGCCGTTGCCGTCGAACAGCGCCGCGCCGTAGTCGATGGCGCCGCTGAGCGAGGTCCAGCTGGCGCTGATGATCGGCGCTTCCGCCACCGCCCCGGCCAGGGCGTCGGCGCTCGCCTTGTCGCTCACCAGCGTCCAGTCCACGACCATGCGCTGGAACTGGAAGTTCGCCCATTCGAAGTAGGCGATCGCGATCTGGCCGACCGGGCCGCTCTCGATCGCCTCGATCACCTGCGGATGCGCGAGCGCCGAGACGTAGCCCCGCCGCTGCAGTCTCGCCTCCTCCTCGTCGATGCTGCCGGAGACGTCGACCGCGAGCACCAGCTCGAGATCGACCGGAATCTCCTCCTGGGCCGCCGCGGGCATGGCGACGATCAGGGCGGCGAACATCCCGGCACGAAAGAGCTGCGAAAAGGGCATGGCGGGGGACTCCGGTCGGGCGCCGGCCGGCGCGGTCTCCACCGACCCATATCGCAGCGCGGGCGAAGATGCCACCCGCGGCACCATCAGCGCGCGAAACCGTGAACCGCCGCGAGGAGCCGCGGCGCGCCCACCGGCCGGCGGGTCAGGCCGCCAGGCCCTTGGCCAGATAGGCGCTCATGCGGCGCGAGAACGCGCCGGGATCCGGCAGCGGCTCGCCCTCGACGATGCGCGCCTGATCGAGCAGGAGCTCGACCAGCTCGCCCAGCGCCGCCTGCCGGCCCTCCTCCGCGGCCAGCGCCGCCATCTGCCGGATCAGGGCATGTTTCGGGTTGATCTCCAGAACGCGCCTGGAGAGCTCGTCCAGCTGCTGGTGCTGCTTCAGGAAGCGCTCGAGCCTCATGTCCATGGCGTCCTCGTCGGCGACCAGGCAGACCGCGCTTTCCGTCAGCCGGGCGGACGGGCGCACATCCTGGACCCGGTCGCCGAGCCGGCTCTTGAACAGCGCGATGAGCTGATCCAGCTCCGCACCCTCGACCTTCGGCTGCTCGGGGCCGGCAGCATCGGCCGCGTCCGTCCCGGCCTCGATTTTCGACAGATCGACGCCGCCGCGCGTGAGGGAGCGGAAGCGCTTGCCCCGGTACTCCTGCGCCGTGGCGATCCAGAAGTCGTCGATCGCATCCGACAGCAGCAGCACCTCGACGCCCTTGGCGCGACAGGCTTCGAGCTGCGGGCTGGAGCGGAGCGCGTCCGCATGCTCGCCGCTGATCGTGTAGATCTCGTCCTGGCCGGGCTTCATGCGCGCGAGGTATTCGCCGAGGCTCACCCAGCCGTCGCTGGCCGTGCTCTGGAAGCGGGCGAGCTCCATCAGCCGCTCGCGATGTTCCGCATCCTCGTAGATGCCCTCCTTGAGCACGGCGCCGAACTGCTCCCAGAACGCGG
>CAZXYL010000248.1:0-14419 GCA_964644915.1 uncultured Geminicoccaceae bacterium | reverse complement strand
GGGCCGTTCGGCCTGACCAAGGGCATCATGCCGATCTTCGGGCGTGATAGAGTGCTGGACACCCCCATTACGGAATCCGCCTTCATTGGCGCCGCGGTGGGCGCCGCCGCAACGGGCCTGCGTCCGGTTGCGGAGCTCATGTTCGTCGATTTCTTCGGAGTGTGCTTCGACCAGATTTTCAACCAAGCGGCCAAGTTCCGCTACATGTTTGGCGGCAAGGCCGTCACTCCGGTAGTCGTGATGACGATGTACGGCGCCGGATTGCGCAAGGCGGCCCAGCACAGCCAATGTCTGTACCCCGTCTTTACGCACATTCCGGGCCTGAAGGTCGCGTTGCCGTCTGGCCCCTACGATGCGAAGGGGCTGCTTACGCAAGCAATTCGGGACGACGATCCAGTCGTGTTCTTTCAGCACAACCTCCTTCACGACGTAGAAGAGGACGTGCCGGACGAGCCTTACACCATCCCCTTCGGCGAGGCGAACCTCACCCGCGAGGGCGACGACGTCACCATCGTGGCCTTCGGGCGCATGGTGGGCTTTGCCAACCAGGCCGCCGATAAGCTGGAGAAGGATGGGATTAGCTGTACCGTGGTCGACCCGCGCACCACCTCGCCGCTGGATGCCGACACCATCCTCGAGTGCATCGAGGAGACCGGGCGGCTCGTGGTCGTGGACGAGGCGCATCCGCGCTGCAACATGGCGACCGATATCGCGGCTATGGCGGCGCAGCACGTGTTCAAGGCGCTCAAGGCGCCGGTCCAGATGGTAACGGCGCCGCACGCGCCGGTGCCGTTCTCCCCCGAGCTCGAGGACCTCTACATCCCGAGCCCGGCCAAGATCGAGGCAGCGGTGCGGCGCACGGTCGGGGCGCCCGAGCAGGCCGCGGCGGAGTAGGAGCGCGGCACAAAATCGCGGTCGTCCTCGGGCTCACCCCCCGAGAACCCAGGAAATCTGGATGCCCGGGTCTTGGCCCGGGCACGACAGCTTGAAGTGCTACGAGCAGGAGGGCAGTGGATGAGCGATCGGATCAAGCCGATCGTCATGCCCAAATGGGGCCTGGCGATGCAGGAGGGCATGGTCGCGAAGTGGCTGGTCGGGTCGGGCGCCGAGATCCGGCAGGGCCAGGAGATCGTCGACATCGAGACCTCGAAGATCGCCAATGTTTTCGAGAGCCCGGTCGCCGGGCCCCTCCGCCGCGTCGTTGTGGGCGAGGGCGAGACCGTGCCGGTCGGGGCGCTGCTCGGCGTGGTTGCGGACGCCTCCGTCCCCGATGACGAGCTCGACGTTTTCGTCGCGCAGTTCCAGGAGGAGTTCGCTGCGCATGTGCCCGAGGCCGGCGAGGCCGCGCCGGAGCCCGAGACCATCGAGGTCGGCGGCAAGCGCGTCCGGTATTTGGAGCTCGGGGCGGGCGAGGGGACGCCGGTCGTGTTCATCCATGGCTTCGGCGGCGACCTCAACAACTGGCAGTTCAATCAGGAAGCTCTGGCGGACAGCCACCGGACGATCGCGCTGGATCTGCCGGGACACGGCGGCTCGAGCAAGGATGTGGGCGCGGGTGACCTCGGCGCGTTCGTGGCCAGCGTGCTCGCCTTCCTCGACGCCAGGAGCATCGACAAGGCGCATCTGGTCGGGCACTCCCTGGGCGGCGCCATCGCGCTGCAGCTGGCGCTCGAACATCCACGGCGGGTCGCGTCGGCGACCCTGATCTGCCCGGCGGGGCTCGGCCCGGACATCAACATGGAGTTCATCCGGGGCTTCCTGGAGGCGAAGCGGCGCAAGCAGATGCAGCCGGTGCTGGAGATGCTGGTCGCCGATCCCGAGACGGTCTCGCGCGAGATGATCGAGGACGTGCTCAAGTTCAAGCGCCTGGACGGCGTCGATCAGGCGCTGAACACGGTCGTGGGCGGCGTGTTCCCCAACGGCCGCCAGGCGGCTCAGCTCAAGGACCGGCTGGGCGCCGTCTCGGTCCCGGTGCAGGTCATCTGGGGCGAGGGCGATCGGATCGTGCCGGCCAGGCATGCCGAGGGCGTGCCCGGGAGCGTGAAGGTGCACATCCTGCCCGGCGCCGCGCACATGGTGCACATGGAGAAGGCGACCGAGGTCAACGACCTGCTCCGGGCCTTTGCCGTAGCATGAGTGCGCGATCATCTGTAACCGCATGCTTTACACGTGGGGCGCGGCAGTGCATGATGTTGCGTGATCAAGAGCTTCGCTCACGCGGGCTTGGCACGCCTGTTCCTCAAGAATGATCCGAGGAAGGTGCGTCCTGATTTGGTGAAGCGTTGCCGCATCCGGCTCGGCGCGCTCGATAGCGCGGAGGGCCTCGAGGATCTTCACGTGCCGGGCTTCGATTTCCATGCTCTGCGGGGGAAGCCGCAGCGCTACTCGATCCATGTGAATGGGCCTTGGTGCATCACCTTCGAGTGGCGTGACGGCCATGCGTGGCGGGTCGACCTGGAGCAGTACCATTGAGGACGAGGATGTCCGACGAGATTCACGTCACTCGTGAACCGGCGATGACCCCGATCCATCCGGGAGAGCTCCTGAAGGAGGACGTTCTCCCGGCGCTCGGCCTTTCGGTGAGCGAGGCGGCACGGCAACTCGGTGTGACCCGTCAGACGCTGCATCGCATTCTGGCCGGGACGCATGGCGTGACGCCGGAAATGGCGCTCCGGCTCGGCAGGTTCTGCGGCAATGGCCCGCGGCTATGGCTGCGCATGCAGCAGGCCTATGACTTGTGGCACGCCGAGCGACGGTTACGCGAGCAGCTCGATAAGATTCCGGTGCACCGGACGGCCGCTTAATCGGCCATTTCGCGGCGGATCTGGCGTCAGACTGCCGTCCGCAGGTGGAACGACTTGGGCCGGGTCAGGAACTCGTACTGCAGGCGCGAGAGCGAGCAGCCGCGACCCGAGTCCTTGACCCCGGTCCAGGCGAGCGCCGGATCGAGATAGTCGCAGCGGTTCATGAACCAGGTGCCGGTCTCGATGCGGTCGCCGATCCGGATCGCCGCGTCGACGTCCTGGGTCCAGATCGCCGCGGTGAGGCCGTAGCGGCTGTCGTTCATCAGCCGGATCGCCTCCTCGTCGGAGCTGACCGGCATGATCCCGACGGCGGGGCCGAAGGTCTCCTCGGTCATGATGCGCATCGAGTGGTCGACGTTCGTGAGCACCTGCGGCGCCATGTAGGCGGAGCCCACCTCGTCGCGCGGGAAGGTGGTCGGGTCGATCAAGGCGCGGGCGCCCTGCCGGATCGCCTCGGCGACCTGATCGCGCACGAAGTCGGCGGCCGCGGGCCTGACGAGCGGTCCCAGCGTCGTCTCCGGGTCGGTGGGGTCGGCCAGCTGGTAGGCTCGGGCGAACTCCACCACGCCGTCGACGAAGCGATCGTACACCTCCCGGTGCACGTAGATGCGCTCGATCGCGCAGCAGGACTGGCCGCTGTTGAAGAACGCGCCGTCGGCCAGATTCTCGATCGCGTCCTCGAGATTGGCGTCCGGGCGGACATAGGCGGGGTCCTTGCCGCCGAGCTCGAGCCCGGTGCCGATGAAGCCGGCCGCGGCAGCGCGTTGCACCGCGTGCCCCCCCGGCACGGAGCCGGTGAAGCTGACGTAATCCACTTGCCCGCTGCCGATGACCCGCTCGGCCGCCGCGTGGCTCGTGTGCAGATATTGGAAGACGCCGTCGGGCAGGCCGCCTGCTTCCAGCGCCGCGGCGAAGCGCTCGGCGACCAGCGGTGTCTGCGCCGAGTGCTTGAGCAGCACGGCGTTGCCGGCCATGAGCGCCGGCCAGACCCCGTTGACCGCGGTGAGCAGCGGGTAATTCCATGGCGCGATCACGAACACGACACCAAGCGGGACGTGGCGGATGAAGCGGGTGAACCCGGGCTTCTCGCCCACCTGCTCGTCCGCGAGCGCCAGCTCCGCGATCTCGATCATGTATCGGGCGCGCTCATGAAAACCCCCGCTCACCTCCTTGGGGGTGTAGCGGATCGGCCGGCCCATCTGCCAGGTGATCTCGAGCGCGATCTCGTCGGCCTGCGCGACCAGGGCATCGGCCGCGCGGGCGAGGATCGCGGCCCGTTCGGCCACGGCTGTCTCGCGCCACCGCTCCTGTGCCGCGCGCGCCCGCGCCAGCGCGCGCTCGATCTCGACCTCGGAGGCGAGTGGGCGCTCGACATAGACCCTGCCGTCGACCGGTGAGATGACCTTCAGCGTCTCGACCATGCTTTCTGTCCTCGCGTGTGACGACCCCACCTCAGAGCGCGGGCCGTCGGAAGAGGCTCGGGATCGAGGCGTAGAGGATAAGGGCGAGCGCGGGGAGGAGGAAGAGCGCGCCCAGCATATTGGCGCAGAACGTGAAGGCGAGCAGCAGGCCCATGTCGGCCTGGAACTGCAGGGGCGAGAAGAGCCACGTGCCCACGGCGATCGTGAGCGTGGCGCCGGTGAGCAGGACGGCCGTGCCGGCGACGCGCAGCGCCCGGGCGTAGGCGTCGGCGACCGAGAGCCCGCGTGCCAGGCCATGCTTCAGCTGGGCGAAGACGTAGATGCCGTAATCCACGCCGATGCCGACGCCGAGCGCCGCCACCGGGAGGGTTGCGACCTTGAGGCCGATGCCGAGCAGGCTCATGAGCGCGTAGACCAGAACGGAGACCAGGCCCAACGGCAGCATGATGCAGAGCAGCGCGCGCAGGGAGCGGAAAGCGAGCCAGCAAAGCGCGGCTACAGCGGCGTAGATGTAGACCAGCATCGGAAACTGCGCGGCTTCGACAACCTGGTTGGTCGCGGCCATGACGCCGAGATTGCCGCTCGCCAAACGGAAGGTGAGACGGCCCTGGGTGCCGTCCTCCTGCACGTACCCCTCAATCGCGCCGACGACACGCGCGATCGTCTCGGCGGCGTGGTCGGCCGTGAAGATCAGCACGGGCATGGCGCTGCAGTCGGCATTCAGGAGCCCCGTGCCGGTCTCGACCGGCGAGATCGCCTGCGCGAGCAAGCCCGGATCGCGCGGCAGCACTCGCCAGGCCAGGCTGCCCTCGTTCCAGCCGGCATTGACGATCTTGGCGACCTGAGGCAGCGAGAGCGTCGACTGCACGCCTGGCACGTTCGCCATCTGCCATTGAAAGTGGTCGATCTCGGCCATGATCGCATGATCGACGCAGCCATCGGGCACGGTTTCCGCGACCACCTTCAAGACATCGAGGCCGATCGCGAAGTGGCCAGTGATGAACTCGGCATCACGGTTGTAGCGCGAATCGGGGGCGAGCTCCGGCAGGCCCGCCTGCAGATCACCGATCCGGACCTCGGCCGCGCGAGGCAGGGCGAAGGCCAGGAGAGCGAGCGCGAGCAGGAGGCAAGGCACTGCGAGCCCGGGACGGGCAAAGCCGCTGAAGGATCGCGCGATCGTCGCTCGAAGAACCTCGACCGCGGCGGCCCGCGCACGCGCCGGCCCGGGCGCCAGATAGGACAGCGCCAGCGGCAACAGCACGAGATTGGTGAGCACGAGCACCAGCACCCCCAGCGCGGCGGTGATCGCGAGCTCCCGGAGGATAGGTATCTGGATCAGAAGAATGGTCAGGAATCCGGCGGCATCGCTGAGCAGGGCGGCCCCTCCCGGCACGAGGAGCCGGCGAAAGGCCACTCTCGCCGCGCCCAGGCTCTCGTGGCCGGCGCGAAGTTCCGCAGCGAACACGTTGATCATCTGCAGCCCGTGGGAGACACCGATCGCGAAGATCAGGAACGGCACCAGGATCGACATGGGATCCAGGCCGTAGCCCAGGAGCCGCAGGAGCCCGAGCGACCACACGACCGCCAGGAGGGAGCAGGCGAGTGGCAGGAGGGTGAGCGGCACGGAGCGCGTGAATGCGTAGACGAGCAGCGCGGTGGTTGCGAACGCGGCCGCGAAGAAGCCGACCACCGCCCGCGTGCCCTCCGCGATCTCGCCCACGGCCTTGGCGAAGCCGATGATGTGGATCTCGACCCACTCGTCCGAGAAGGGCTGCCGGATCTCGTTTTCGACGAGCCTCGCCAGCTCCAGGGGATCGAGCGCCAGCCCGTCCCCGACCAGCTCTGCGCTCACCATCGCGGCCGAGAAGTCGTTCGCGACCAGCTGCCCGACCAGGCCCGCCTTGAGGACGTTCTCCCGCACGCCCTCGATCTCCTCGGGAACCGGTCGGAACTCGGCGGGCACCACGTTGCCGCCCGTGAACCCGCCCTCGACGATCTCGACGAAGCGCGTATCGGGCGTGAAGATCGAGCGCACCCGGCTGCGATCGATCCCCGGCAGGTCCTGGACCGCCCGGGTTATCCGCTCCAGCCGCTTCAGGATCTCCGGCCTGAAGATGTCCCCTTCGCGCGCCCTGACGGCGATCAAGAGCCGGTTCGCGCCGCCGAACGCGTCCTGGTAGCGCAGGAAGGTTTCCATGTAGGGATGCTCGAGCGGTAACCACTTCGCGAAGCCCGCGTCGATGCGCAGTTGCGTTGCCGCGACAGCGAGGACGAGCGTCGCGATCGCGAGCGAGCCGAGCACCGGCTGGCGGTGAGCAAAGATCTTGGCCTCGAGCCACGGGACGAAATGCCGGCTCATGGTGCCGGCAGGACATCAATGCGGGTAACTTCGACCGGCTTGCTCAGATCGGGCATGCGGCGCAGTCCGCCCTCGCCGGCCAGCAGCAACTCGCCGTCGCCGAGCGCCGCCAGATCGGCGATACCCTGGCGATCCGGTAGCCTGAGCAGCCGGAAGCTGCGGCCGCGATCGGAGCTGACCAGAAGGACCCCGGCGAGCCCGCCGAGAACGATCCGGCCGTCGTCGAGCTCGGCTCCGGCGAGCAGGGTCGCCTGCGTCCCGGTCTCGATCTCGGTCCAGCTTGCCCCGGCATCCGAGGACCGGAAGAGGTGGCCGCGCAGCCCGAATGCGAGAAGCTCCCGTGTGGAGAGGGCGAGGATGCCGAACAAGGAGCCTCGGTAAGGGCTCGGCAGCGCGCGCCAGGTACGGCCGCGATCGTTGGAGCGGAACAGGGAGCCGAACTCGCCCGCGGCGTAGAGCACGCCGCCCGGGGCCTCTGCCAGCGCGTTGACGTGCGGCTCCTCGGGGTCGAGGAGAATGGAGCGCCAGCTGCCGCCCCCGTCTCGGGTGGTCATGACCCGACCGTACGCGCCTGCCGCCACCCCATGCTGCAGGTCGGCGAACCAGACCGCGAGCAAGGGTGGGGAACCAACGTCTGCGGTCTGCAAGCCCCAGGTGAGCCCGCCGTCTCGACTGTGCAGGATCACGTTGTCATGGCCGACCGCCCAGGCGTGCTCCGGATCGACCAGCGTGACGCCGGTAAGCGTCGCCCGGGTCGGCACCTCCGCCTGGGCCCAGCTCGCACCGCCGTCCTGGGTGACCAGGATATGGCCGCGCTCGCCGACCGCGATCACCCGATCGTCATGAGTGGCGATCGCCAGCAGCAGTGATCTCGTTGCGAGCGGCATGCGCTCGGCCGGGCGAAGCGCAGGCGCACCCGCAACCAGCGGAGCCGCGAGCGCGGATGCGAGCAGGAGGAGAACAAACAGGGCCGGGACGGGCGGTCGGATCCGTTGCTGGCCCGATGATGGCACCGCCCTCACGCCGCAGTCGAAGGGCGCATCAGCGCCGCCCCTCCCGGCGCAGCGCATCCGGGGTGAAGTCGCGCGGGTCGAGGGCGATGTTGAACTGGTCGATCGGCAGCTCGTTGTTGAGGCCTAACGCGAGGTATCGGCCGTTCTGGAGATCGTAAATCGTCATGAGGGTCTCCCAGACCATCGGCACCTCGTAATAATTGATCGTATGAGCCTCGGCGACTCGCCAGAGGTCGCCGCCCTTGTCGTAGTGATCAGCGACCAGAATCTGCCAGCTGTCCTCGTCGAGGAAGAGGGTCCTGCGCGCATAGATATGGCTCGTGCCGGCTTTGAGCCGTGCATCCACCTCCCAGACCCGGTGCAGTTCGTAGCGCGCGAGGTCGGGGTCGATGTGGCCGGGTTGGAGAATCTCCTTGTGGGTCACCAACGGGCTGTGCAGGCGGTAGGAGTTGTAGGGCACGTACATCTCACGCCGGCCGACCAGATGCCATTCATACCGGTCGGGGGCGCCGTTGAACATGTCGAGCTGATCGCTCGTGCGCTGGCCGTCGGATGCCGTGCCCGGGTTGTCGTAGGCGATGTTGGGGGCACGGCGGACCCGCCGTTGGCCAGGGTTGTAGGTCCAGGCCTGGCGCGCTTCGGCCTTCTGGTTCAGGGTTTCGTGGACGAGGAGAATCGTCCCCGCGAGGCGGGCGGGCGCCTTCACGCTTTGCAGGAAGTAGGCGAGCTTGTTGTCGATACTTTCGATCGTGGCCCCTTCGTAAGCGTAGGGATAAAGCACACGCTCGTCGATGCGCACCTCGACGAAAGCTCCGCCTGGCGTCGGGATCGCCTGCGCGGACGTCCGTTGCACGCTCTCGCCTCGGTAGCGCAAGAGATGATTCCAGATGGCTTCCAGACCGTTGGCCGGGATCGGGAACGGGATGCCCTCCGCGGCGTGCAACACGCCGTTGCCGTCGTCCGTCAGATGCGCCGTCAGCGCATTGGCCATTGACCTCTCGTAGATCCGCTCCGGGTACGAGGCGCTTCGCCGCGTGGGGTAGACGTGCATGCGCCAGGTCTCGGGATAGCGCCGGAACATCGCGAGCTGGCCGGGCGAGAGCTTGTCCGCATGCTGGCTCAGATTGTCCGTGGTGATCGTGAAGAGGACCGAATCCTGCGGAAAGGGGTCGGGATGATGCAGGCCGGACACGTAGCCGTCAGGCGGCTCGAGGATGCCTCCGGACCAGGCCGGTATCGAGCCGTCCTCGCTGCCCGAACGGATAGCCCCGAACGGGGTGAGCTCGTTGCCGAGCCTGGCCGCCAGATCCGGTGAGACCTTCGCGGCCACGGGCGCGCTGGCATTCGCAACGGCAAGCGCGGCCAGCGCAATCAAGATCACCGTCCGAGCCATGTTCGCCACCGTCCCCGCTCGCTCAGAAGGAATAGCTGATCGCGAGGGAGACGAAGTCTCGATCCCGCACGAGGTTGAACCGGCCGCCGCCGAAGAAGCTCGTATAAGAGAGTTCGCCACGGACCGCATTGAGATAAGTCGCGCCGAGCGTCAGTGTGATCGCCTTGCGGCCTTCCACAAAGGTGCCGAGCGGTTGCGGCGTGGTGCCGCTCACGTCATGGGCGAAGGCGATCTGCGGGAGCAGGTTCACCGGGCCGATCGCGCCGAGGAAGTCGGCGCGCATGAGCAGCCGGTAACCCCAGGAGAACTCATCTCCGAACCCGCCCGTGGTCGTCTCGGGCTGGATGCCTGCGGCCGTAAAGAGCGGGTTGGCGCTCGTGAACGTGCCCGGGCCGTCGAAGCGG
The DNA here is from genome assembly GCA_964644915.1 of uncultured Geminicoccaceae bacterium. Lineage (GTDB taxonomy): Bacteria > Pseudomonadota > Alphaproteobacteria > Geminicoccales > Geminicoccaceae > CAZXYL01. The sequence goes on along the minus strand of CAZXYL010000248.1, from coordinate 5,025 downwards.
AGCTGGTCCTCGTCCGGCAGCCCCGGTATGAAAGTCGCCCCGACCTCGCCGACCAAGGTGACCTGATCGGCCCCGAGCGCCGGCCCGGTGAGGTGGGTCGCGGTGAGCTGGGTCTGAAGGACTCCCTCGCGCCGAAACCCGCTGATCTCTTCCTCGAACCCGAACGAGCCCAGCTGGTTCTGGCCGAAGACCGGCATGGGCAGGAACGGATCCAGCGGCGAGAGCCCGGCGTACAGGAGCTCGACGTCGTCCACCTGAAGCGGCTGGTTGAAGCGATACGACACCTCACCCTGCAAGGCCACGCCCAGCGTGTCGAGCGCGGTGTTGAAGCTGGCGCCCAGAAGATCGATGCTCTCGGGCAGCTCCTTGAAATAGCGGGCGCTGCGCGCGTAGTCGCCAGCCACGAGCCCGGCGAGCGTGCCGGTCCGGGCGCTCACCAGCGGCAGCCGGCTGTGGTGCCGGATATAGTAGAGCCCGAACTCCGTGTCGTTCAGCGCATCCGCGAAATAGCGCAACGCGAAGCCGAACTGGCCCTGGTCACCGGGCTTCCGGTCGGGTGCGCGAGGGACGAACGTGCCAAGGGGCGGATTGGCACCGGGCGGCGGTGGCGGTTGATCGGGGATGGCGCCGAAGCCGAGGAAGAGCCGCTCGCCGCCCGGCGCGATGAAGTCGTTGGTCGAGAAGAACGTGCCCACCGGCTCCAGCTCGGTCTCCTCGAACGCGAACTGATAGAAGCCCTCGAGCGAGAGATTGTCGATCAGCCCGACCTGGGCGTTGACCATGGGGACGGCGACCAGCGCATCGCGGATTTCGGCGCCGGCGACCCGTAGCCGGGCCACGTCCACGGGGTTGATCACGTTCACGCCGTTCGGGATGAAGGTGCTCTCACCCCAGCTCAGGACCTGATTGCCGGCCCGGATCGTCACCGGCCGCTCGGCCAGCTCGAAACTGCCGACCGCGTAGGCGTCCTGCAGCTCGATGCCGCGACCCGCGCGGCCCTTTGCGACGTCGGTGAACTCGGTGCGCGCCGGTTCGAGATCCATGATCGCCGCATCATAGAAGTAAAAGAGGCGGCCGAAGAACCCGAGATTGCGCCACGCCACATCCAGCTCGTGCGTCACCCTGCCGGCCAGGGACGTGAAATCGCCGCGGTCGAAGTTGAGATTGCCGTCGTCGACGTTGACCGAGCTTGCGGTGCCCGTATTGGCGCGCCCGATCAGGGCGGGGTCCCGGCGCTGCGTGCGGACGGACGCGCCCACGGTCACGGTCGTATCCAAGCGAGCTTCGATCCCGGTATCGCCGGTGGGGATCTCCAGCGCCAGTGCGGACCCGCCGCCCATCAGGTCGATGGCGCAAAACACCAGCGCCGCCTGCCATGCTCTCGCGGCGGGCCGGCAAGGCCATCGCAGCGACCTCGCCTGAACCACCCGCAGCATATGACCTCCCCGCGATTGGATCTCTTTGGAGTTTATACTAAACGGATAGCGCCGAGAAGGAACCGCAAAGCGTCATGCCCAGCCCGAAAACGAACTGACCGCGCCTTGCGGGCGCGGCCAGCGTGGGTCCAGACCGACAGGACCTCAGAGGCGGTAGAACAGAAACGGGCCGTGCACCGCGACCGGAAGGTGATCTCGGCACCATGGGGGCGAGGCCTCGATGTGGTGGAAGGCGGTCGCTCCACAGGTCGGATCCGGGAGGCTGCCCCGCACGGCGCGGCGGGCGATGCGCCGGCAGACCTGCCATTTGGGGCAGTCGGTCGGCAGCCAGACCGAAGGAGGCTCGGCGAGGCCGAAGCCACTCGCCTCCTCGGCCGTCAAGGCGCACGGATGATCCGAGGCCTCTCCCTGGGACTGACGGTTCGCGAGCGTCGCCGCGATGGCTTCGAGGACGCGGATGCTCTCGTCGCCGGCCAGCCGATACAGCGCGAGGGCGAGCTCGTCGATGCTGTCGCCCGGATCAAGGGTCCCCTTACTTGCCGCCATGGCCGTCTTCCTGACCCGCCGCGACTGGCCCGGCCGCGGAGATCGGATAGGGCCAGCGCGCCCGCGGCTGCTGCCCGGAGATCGCGTAGGTCAGGCGCGTCTCGAGCCGGAGCAGATGATCCGTGAGCCGCTTCTCCACGTCCTTGAGATCCTCGGCCGTCGCGTAAAGGCGCGCCACCTCGAGCCTGGAGTGGGAGAGATTCTCGAGCACGGCGCTCAAGTGACCCCGAATCTCGCTGTACATCTTCAGCAAGGCGCGCTCGCCCTCCCTGCGGCCATGATGCACCATCCAGAACAGTGACCCCAGCACCGGCAACTCGACCGCCGTAATCCACCAGACCCAGCTGATGGTCCATTCTGCGCTCATGTCGACTCCTCCAGGCTGATGGGACTGTGGGCTTGGGGAGAAGGCCTCGCGCCGGCGGCGCGGGGATCGCCGGAACCGGCTAGAGGCGGGGATCGAACTCCGTCGCGGCCGAGGCCGCGCGCCCGCCGGCGCGCCACTCGACGCGTCGGCCGGGGCCATGGCGGGGCAGTCGCACGGGCTCGGCGAGCAGGCACCCGCTCACCGCATCGAGGCCGTCGTCGGGCATGCCCCGACCCGGCCGCCATTCCCGCATTTCCTCGATGAACGGCGTGCGCCAGACGTCCGCATGGGCATGAAGAGCGCCGGCCGCGAGCACCGGATCCAGGGCGTCGAGAATGCGCTGGTCCTTGCTCGTGCGCGACGGGTGCTCGACGACGCTGCAGCTCGTGCCCTGGGCGCCGAGCTCGCGGCGGAGCAGCGCCGGCAGGAAACGGCCGATGCCGTTGGTCTCGAGCGTGATCGCCGGCAGATGCATCTGCCGCGTGAACTCGGCCACCTGTCGGCAGAGTTGGGTGGCCTCGTCCACCTCCGCGCTTAGTTTCGGATCGTGGCGCAGGTAGCGGACGCCGTGCAGCCAATAGAGCCCGCCCTCGTCCACGAACACCGCCGCCACGACGCTCGCGTCGCCGCGTCCGGGGGCGCCGTAGGCCGGATCCCACCACCCGGTCGCGGAGACCATGCGCCGCCCGCCGATCCGCAACGATGCCTGGCCATTGGCCTCGCGGTAGTCGAGCGCCGCCTCGTAGCGGCTCAGCCGGTCCGGATCGAGGCGCGAGTCGTCGACGCTGCGCGGCCGCAGCTGCATCTGGCTCTCGAACTTCGCGGGCCCGGTCTGCCGGCGGAGCTCCGCGATGCGCTCCTGGCTGAAGCGCTCGGGCCAGCGGCTGCGGCCGTCGGTGTCCAGAAGCGGGATGCACAGGCGCCGGAAGCCCGCCAGGAACGGCTCGCTCTCGCCCAGCTCGAGCCGTGCCTCTTCGGCGTAGATCGAGTAGTAGGAATGGGGCGTGCCGACGTAGAGCTGCAGCCCGCCTGGGACCAGGACGTAGGCGATTTCGCGCAGGCGCTCGCGCAGCTCTTCACGCTTGGCCGCCGTGCCGCAGGTGTTCGGCACCTCGACATCGTCGCAGATCACCACGTCCGCCCGCGAGCCCGTGACGTTGCCGGCCATGCCGCGGGCCAGGAGCGAGGGGTCACGCTGCGTGAGCCGGCGCCGCACGGTGAACTGGTCGGAAGCCCACTGGTCCGCCCGCCTCGGTATCAGGCCGCGGGTGAGCGGATGCCGCTCGATCACCCGCTTGACCGCCCGGACCATCTTGCGCGCCAGCTCGTGCTCGGCCGCGAGCACCAGGATCCGCAGCTCGGGGTCCTGGAGCAGTAGCCAGGCGCAGAAGATCCCGACCAGCGTCGACTTGCCGGCGCTGCGAAACACCATGAGCAGCAGCCGGCGATCGCCGCCCTGCCAGCTGCGGCCCAGCCAGTCGGCGATCTCGAGGTGCAGGGCGGGCGTCGCCTGGCCCTGGGAGCGGTTCCAGAGCCAGACGAACTGGCGAAAGCCGATCGCCGGCCGCTGCCCGCCCGCCCTGCATCTTCGGTCGGTGTCCACGGCTCAGAGCGGCGCGCCGAGGACGTAGAGGCTGACCTTGCGTGGCGGTCCGCTCATGCGGTTCTCGACGTAGATCTTGCCGTCGCTGTGCGCAGAGAAGGTGAACTTGTCGCTGCCGCCGGTGGTCCCGGTCAGCGGTACCAGCGCCGTCACGGCGATGTTGCCGGTGTCACCCGCGAGCAGTGTGGTGTAACCGAGCGCATCCGCCCGGTACGTGAAAATGCAGGCAGCTACGTCGCCGAGCGCACCATGACCGAAGACATGCACCATGCCGATCGTCGAATCGGGCGCGAAGCTCACCGCGGCATCCTGCGCGATCTCCAGCGTGACCAGCCGTGCGAACCCGCCGTTGATGGTGCCCCGACTGAACTCCACCCCCGCGACGCCCGCGGGCTCGCCGCCGAGCCCAGGCAGATAGCTCAGCTGCGCGTCGCTCCCCAGCAGCTCGATCTGCTGCGCGGGCATGGCGTTGTGCGCGGCAAAGACCCGGCAGTGGTTCTCCACACGCAGCCAGACGAACTGGTTCGCCGGCTCCGTCGCGCCCACGCTGTCCACGGTCGCGACCCCGGAGCGGCCGACGACGCGGACGACATCGCCGGGCTGCGCGAGCGGCAGCGCGCCCGCCCGCGCGAGCCGCACGGTCGCCGTGCTCGCCGTCTGGGCGGGGACGCGGTGCACGACACCCCCGCGCGTGGCCTTCAGGGCCGTCCAGTGGTCGTCGACATCGTCGCCATCGGATGCCAGCACGATCAGATCGCCCGGCTGCAGCAGGTTGAGGTTGGTGCCGCCGCTGAGCTGCACGCTCGCCACCTGCGTGGTCGCCGCGCGTACGTTCTCGGCGATCGCGCTCGGCGCCTCGATCGTCTGGCCGCCGGCCAGGAGATTGATCGCGGTGCCACGCCGCCTTCCGGTGGCGTCTATCTCTGCGCCCCGGACCGCCACCGTCTGGCGCGGGCCGGCCTCGAGCGCGGCATCGATGACGCCAGCAAAGCGCAGATCCGAGAGCTCGACGTTGCGCCAGCCGCCGGCAGGTGCGGCCAGCTCGACGCCAAGCCCGCAAGCGAAGACATCGC